>CALEBD010000001.1 GCA_937944945.1 uncultured Clostridium sp.
TAGAGAAGTACCTTCTTACAACTCAATATTAGATGTGCTAGTAGAAGATTTAAATAAACTTAGATATAACGGATACAAAGTTATACTAGCTGTAAATTCTACAGATAGATGTAAAAAGCTACATAAAGATTTATTTGACTTAGGTTTAGAAGTAGCTATATCAAAAAGCAGAAATATAGAATTAAAGTCATCACAAATAGTTATTGTTCCAGCCAATCTTAGCAAGGGATTTGAATATAAACCTATTAAATTCCAAGTAATAACTGATAGTGAAATAATAGGCGTAAATAAAAAAGTTTCTAAAAAATCTAAAAAGAAGAAAAATAAAAATGGACAAAAAATAGAATCATTTTTAGATTTAAAAATAGGAGACTATGTAGTTCATGAAAATAGCGGTATAGGTAGATATACAGGCATTGAACAGATATTAGTTAATGGAGTTAAGAAAGACTACCTAAAAATAATTTACCAAGGTGGAGATAATTTATATGTTCCTATAGACCAAATGGACAAGGTTCAAAAATATATAGGTGCAGATGCTCAAAAGGTTAAATTAAATAAGCTTGGAACAAATGAATGGACTAAAGCAAAGGCAAAAGTTCAACGTGAAATAGAAGATATGACTAAAGATTTAGTTGAACTTTATGCAAAAAGAGAAAAGGTAAAAGGATATAAATTCTCTAAAGATACAGTTTGGCAAAAAGAGTTTGAATCAATGTTTCCATATGAAGAAACTGAAGATCAGTTAAAAGCAATTAAAGAAACTAAAAAAGATATGGAATCATCAAAAGTAATGGATAGACTTGTCTGTGGAGATGTTGGGTATGGTAAAACAGAAGTTGCTATAAGGGCAGCATTTAAGGCTTGTATGGACCAAAAGCAAGTCGCTATATTAGTTCCAACAACTATATTAGCTCAACAACATTACAACACATTTAAACAGAGATTTGAAAACTATCCAATAAGAGTAGAAGTTTTAAGTAGATTCAAAACGGCTAAACAACAAAGAGAAATAATAAATGATGCTAGAAAAGGTTTAGTGGATATTCTTATCGGAACACATAGAATAGTATCTGATGATATAAACTTACCTAATCTAGGACTAGTAGTAATAGATGAGGAGCAAAGGTTTGGAGTTAGACACAAAGAATCGCTTAAAAAGATAAAAAATACTGTTGATGTACTTACATTATCAGCAACTCCTATTCCAAGAACGTTACATATGTCATTAAGTGGAATAAGAGATATGAGTGTAATTGAAGAGCCACCACAAGAAAGACATCCAGTTATAACTTATGTTGTAGAAGCAAAAGAAAGTATAATTCAAGATGAAATAGAAAGAGAAATCGCTAGGGGTGGACAAGTCTTTTTCGTCTACAATCGAGTGGAACAGATTGAAGAGATGGCGAGTATGGTACAAAAATTAGTACCAGATGCTAGAGTAGCTGTTGCACATGGTAGAATGACATCTAAGGCACTTGAAAATATTATATTAGGATTTTTAAATAAAGAATATGATGTGTTAGTCTGTACAACAATAGTTGAAACAGGAATGGATATATCAAATGCAAATACAATGATTATATATGATGCAGACAAAATGGGGCTTGCTCAGCTTTATCAGTTAAGAGGTAGAGTAGGTAGAAGTTCTAGACAAGGTTATGCATATTTAATGTATGAAAAAGACAAAGTATTAAGTGAAATAGCAGAAAAAAGACTAAAAGCAATTAGGGAGTTTACAGAATTTGGTTCTGGGTTTAAAATAGCTATGAGGGACTTAGAAATAAGAGGTGCTGGAAATATCCTAGGAGCACAACAACATGGTCACATGGCAGTGATAGGTTATGATTTATATGTAAAAATGCTAAACGAGGCTATAAAGAAAGTAAAAGGCGAGGTAATAGAAGAACCTATAGATGTCGAAATTAACTTAGCTGTAAATGCATATATTCCTAATTCTTATATTTCAGAAGAGATTGATAAAATAGAAATGTATAAGAAAATAGCATCTATAGAAAATAAAGATGATATGGAAGAAGTTAAAGAAGAATTAGTAGATAGATTCTCAGATGTACCTAGATCAGTTCAAACTTTACTTTATATAGCATATATAAAATCTATGTGCAAAAAACTAAAGATAGAAAGAGTCACTCAAAATCAAAATGAAATTAGTTTAGTACCTTTAACAAGATACAAAACTAAAGAAAAGGTTGGCTACAAAATTGTAAATGAATTAGTAGATTTACTAGAAAAAATGTGTAAGCTAAACGAAAAATAATATGAAGAGGTGCATGATATGAAAAAAGTTATGGCGTTAGTACTATCATTTGTTTTAGGGATAAGCATGATAGGGTGTTCTGACAAGGCAGTTGCAACAGTAAATGGTGAAAAAATACCTGCTAAATATTTTGAAACTTATGTTAACTGGACTAAGTTAGTATATGAATCTAATTACGGATATACATCTTCAGTTTGGGAAACTGAAATGGAAGATACAGCAAGTTCTAGTGATTCAAAAAGTAAAAGTGATGAAAAACAAACTTATTGGGATGCTTTCAAATCTCAAATACTTGTATCAATGGAACAATCAGAAGTAGTATATCAAAAAGCTAAAGAAGTTAAAGTAACTCCAACAGATAAAGAAGTTCAAGAACAAGTAGATACTTTTAATAAAACTGTAAATAGCAATGATTCGACAAAAGAACAAGCTAAAAAAGCTGGTATAAATGATGAATTCTTAAAATATATTTTAACTAGAGAATTAGCATATAGTGCTTATAAAGAGTATTATAATAAAAATACAAAAGTAGATGAAAGTACTTTAAAGAAAGAATATGAAAAAAATAAAGAGTCATATGATACAGTAACTGCATCTCATATATTAATATCAACTCAAGATGATAGTGGAAATGAGTTATCTGATAAAGAAAAAGCTGCAGCTAAACAAAAAGCTGAAGAAGTACTTCAAAAAGCTAAATCAGGTGAAGACTTTGCTGAATTAGCTAAAGAATATTCAGATGATAGTGCAAATGCTTCATCTGGAGGTAATTTAGGCGATTTCACTGCTGGAGAAATGGTTGAAGAATTTAGCAATGCTGCATTTGCATTAGATAAAAATGAAATTTCAGACATAGTTGAAACTCAATATGGGTATCATATAATTAAAGTAACAGATAAAGCTACT
>CALEBD010000002.1 GCA_937944945.1 uncultured Clostridium sp.
TTTTTTACAGGATTACCCTTTCTATTTCCTTCATTAGGAAGAACAAATTACAATACTTTACCAGTAACTAACGTTACAGTTGGAACTGAAGCTGTAACATTAGAACTTCCTAATCATGCATTTAGAAATAAGGATTATGTTGGTGGATTTTATATAGACTTAAGAACTGCAATACCTACAGGTACTAGTGCTACATTACCAATACTAATTGGCACTAATGGTGATACTAGACCTTTAGTAACTTATAACAATGAACCGGTTAGAGTTGAAAATCTTGCAGGTACTGGTATATATTTACTCCATTATAATAAGTATACAAATCAAGTATTTTTGGTAAGCGGTGGTTATAAAGCAACTGCTACTCCATCTGCTTAATAATAACAAGGGCTACTTTTTAGTAGCCCTTTAATAACTAATATTATGACATTCGATCAATTAAATCAAGGGGATAACGTCTATATTATAGAAGTTGTCGGAACATTCAAAAAAACAACGGAATACAATGTAGGTACTGTTATATCAGTATCGAATGCATACGATGAACCATTACAACCTGGTTAGTTTTAGTTACCTAATCAACCTAGGAAGAAATTAATAGATGTTACTATACAATGTAATGGGGAATAGAAAAAATTCTCTATACCTGAGAATAGGACCGTGATAACAGACAATAATCTAGGTTTAACTATATCTACAGATAAACAGGAGATTGTAGGTATAATAAGAAATTAGTACAACACTTATAAAGCTAGGAAAGAGTCAATAGCTAAATGTGATGAAGAAATGAGTAAGTGCTAGGCTTTACTTGAGAAACTGGATATACCGAAGGAAACTACTAATACAGAAGATCCTAGGATAAAGGAACTACAAGATGAAGTAAACGAATTAAAGAATATAATTAAACAAGCAAGTTCTATGGTTCCACCACCTATGAAATAGATGTTACCACAGAATATGTAGAATGTAATGAAAGAGGTTGATCAATAAGGTCAACCTTTTTTTTGTTTTAAGACTGTGTAAGAAGAGCTATTACATAAAATGCCGCTATGAGCTTTAAAATGCGTTTTAGGATGTATTAACGTTAATTATAAATAATATGTCACTTAATAACTTAATTGATAATATATTACTAATAGCGCGCAATAGTAATATTACTGAATCTGAACATCTATCTAGACATTAGATTGAGATGTGGATCAAGAGTTATAGGGCTATGCTAATTAAACAAGCTATAGACAAAGGCTATGATATTGATGAAGCATATAAGACTACTCTTGGACCTATTCATTTAGATAGAGAGGAAACAGTACCAGGTAAGTTTATATATGTTGGCGACAGAGAATTGCCAACTTTAATTGGTTTTAAGAATAGACCTGGTGTAGTAGCTATACGAGATATGTTTGGTAATTTAATTTAGTTAGGTAGTTACACTAAAGCTAAATTACAAAGATACAGAAAAGCTACTTGTAAAGACTATATTGCTTGGGTTAGAGGTAGTAAAGTATATGTAGAAGGAGATTCTAATTAGTTAGAGTATATAGAAGTAGATGATGAACCTCAATATAATAGAGGTTATACATCTACTGTAGAAGAAGTTGAAGATGAGAAAACACAGAT
>CALEBD010000003.1 GCA_937944945.1 uncultured Clostridium sp.
CTAAATAACTACAGTAGGTCAAAAGGAGAGCTATTATGCAAGATAAATGTACAAAACCATGCGTAGGATGTCAATGTCATAAAGGAAAAGACCCAAAAGTTAAAAAACATCAAGAACACGTAGATTTCGAGAAAAAATCTGAAGTAAACAATAGTTGGGTTTCTGCAATGCATCAAGATCCATCTACAGATGAACAATCTCATGTACAAGTCAATTACAGACAATATAAGTAAAATAGCTAACTTTGCACCAGATTTACTATAATAATCAATTAAGTTTTAGTCAGGAGAAATGCCAAATTCATTTATTTGGCATTTCTCTTGTTTATAACAATATGTTAAAAATTTTCTATACTATGTTAAAAAAATGTAAAATTAGGAGAAGAAAAAGGAATATCTGCTAATATACATAGTAAGATATATTGATATAAAAATATATCTAAGTAAAAAAATGAAAGGGGAATAGTAAATGGAAGCAAAAAGTCACTCGCATAGGAATAATTCAATAGGAGAAGAACCTCCTTCGTGTCAGAGTATAGAGACACACTCGAAAAATATCCACCTAAATGATTCAAACTGGTACAAAGTAAGCACAACAGAGACATTACACAGACTTAATTCAGACAAGAATGTGGGGTTAAGCGACGAAGATGTATCTTTTAGAAGGAGTAAATACGGAAAAAACAACTTAACAGAGAGCAAAAAAGAAAGTAAATTGGTGAGATTTTTAAAACAATTTAACAATAGCGTGATTTATATACTGTTAGTTGCAGGTGTATTGACTTTATTTATGGGACACATCTCAGACACAGTCGTAATAGGGATAGTAGTACTTGTAAATGCCTTAATAGGTTATATTCAAGAAAACAAAGCAGAAAGTGCAATTTCAAAAATAAAACAGATGTTAGTCGTAAATGCCACCGTTATTAGAAATAGTCAAAGATTAGATATAGACGCAGGGGATTTGGTACCAGGGGACATTGTCTATCTAGAAGCTGGAGATAATGTACCTGCTGACATAAGAATTTTGGAAGCTAATAATTTAAAAATCCAAGAATCTGTTTTAACAGGTGAATCAGACTCAGTTCAAAAAGACAAACAAACTCTAATCGGAACACTTACAGTAGCAGACCAGACAAATATGGCATTTGCATCTACAAGCATAACAAATGGAGATATGACAGGAGTTGTAGTTGCGACTGGCGATTATACTCAAATAGGTAAAATAAATAAAAGTATCAACGATGTGAAACAAGAAAAAACACCTCTAATAATTTCAATAAATAATCTAGGAAAATATATATCTTATGCAATAGTATTAGTTGCAGTTTTACTTTTTGGGTTTGGCGTATTATTTGACATCTACGAAATTCCAACACTTTTATTGTCGATAGTGACGATGGTAGTTGGCTCTATTCCAGAAGGATTACCTGCTATAACATCAGTAATTCTTGCGATAGGTGTTCAAAATATGGCACGAAAAAACTCGATAGTAAAAAATCTACCTTCAGTTGAAACACTCGGTTCAGTAAATATCATAGCAACAGACAAAACAGGCACATTGACTAAAAATGAAATGACTATAAAGGACATAGTAACAAAACACCACAATTATATTGTTACGGGAGATGGATATTCTCCAGAAGGGGAAATATTCGAGAGTAAGGGGAAACAAGATTTATTAATTAATAAGTCTAGTGAAAAAATAAGTAGTAAATTAAAGATAGAAGGTGACTTGAAAAAGTTAATATTAATAGGTGCACTTGCAAATGATGCCAAGCTAAATCAAGAAAATGACAAATGGGTTATAAATGGAGAGCCTACAGACGGATGCTTTTTAACACTTTGTAAAAAGGCAAATTTAGACACATCAAATTTTATCGAAATAAACAAAATACCATTTGATTCTGACTTTAAATACATGGCTAAAATAGTTGATTTAGAAAACAGCAGGTATTTAGTTGTAAAAGGTGCCCCAGATAAATTAATCGACGTAATTAAAAAATCAAATAACAAATTTGATGATATATATTGGCAAAATGAAGTTAGCAAATTAGCTAAAAAGGGAAAACGTGTTGTAGCGGTAGCATATAAAAATCTATCTAAAGATATAACAAAGATACAACACGAATTATTAGATAATGATTTAAACTTAGTTGGTTTAGTGGGAATATTAGACCCTCCAAAAGAATCTGTTATTGATGCAATATTGCAAGCTAGAAATGCAGGCGTAAAAGTAAAGATTATAACAGGGGACCATCCAGAAACAGCCGTACAAATAGCTAGACAAATCAAATTGTCTGACGAAAATAGAGTTATAACAGGTAGTCAGCTCGATAAACTTACAGATAGTGAGCTAAACTCAGTTATAAAAGATTACGACATATTTGCTAGGGCAACGCCTGAAAACAAACTTAGAATAGTTAAAGCATATCAATCAAATAACTTAATAACAGCGATGACAGGCGACGGTGTAAATGATGCACCAGCATTAAAACAAGCCGACATTGGGATATCTATGGGAATCAAAGGTACAGACGTAGCCAAAGAATCTTCAGATATGGTTTTAGCAGATGACAATTTCTCAACA
>CALEBD010000004.1 GCA_937944945.1 uncultured Clostridium sp.
TATAAGTCAATTATCTTCTTGATCTTTTAGTTGGTCTACCTTTTTTAGTAGTACCTTCTTCTTGAACTTTTTTCTTAGCTACTTGACCTGGGAATAATATTTTAGGCTCTTCTAAATTTTTTCTGTATATTGTAAATTTAAAACCTATAGCTTGAACGTATTCTGCTCTTAATGCATTACATATTGCATTTGCAGTTTCTTTTGCGTCAAGTCCCGCAGTTTCAAGTATATTAACTTTAACTAGTTCTCTAGAATCTAGCATATTATCTAATTGTTCTAAGAATCTCTCATTTACACCATCTTTACCTATTTGAGTTATAGGTTTCATAGTGTTAGCAAGAGATCTTAAGTAAGCTCTTTGTTTACTATTTAGCATGTCTTCCTCCTAATTTGTATTTAAATTCTAGTGATAGAATTCAAATTCTATTTCGTATATCTTAACTGTATCTCCGTCTTCTATGCCCATTTCTCTAAGTTTATCGAATACACCTTCATTTTCCATAGTTTTTTGGAAGAATTGGATAGATTCCATATCCTCAAAGTCAACAGAGTACATGATTCTTCTAAGTTTTTTACCAGTTACTACATAAGTTCCATCTTCATCTATTTCAACACTTAATCCTTCTTCAACAGTGTTGTCAAGCTCTGGTCTGTAGTATTCTTCTTCTGATACTAATTCTATATCTTCTACTTCTTGAAGTAATTGTGAAGTATAAGCTATAACTTCGTCTACACCATCTCTAGTTGCAGCAGACATTTTGAATACTTTGTATCCTCTATCTTCTAAAGTCTTTTTAAAGTTTTCATAAACTGACTCATCAAATAATAAATCAGCTTTGTTTGCAACTACTATTTGAGGTCTAGTAGATAATTTATCGTTGTATAATTTTAATTCATCGTTTATTTTATCGAAATCTTCTATTGGGTCTCTTCCCTCAATTCCTGATATATCGACGATATGGATTAATACTTTTGTTCTTTCTACGTGTCTTAAGAAGTCGTGTCCAAGACCAACACCTTCTGCAGCACCTTCTATAAGTCCTGGTATATCTGCAAGAACGAAACTATCTCCAAAGTTAGTTTTAACAACACCTAAGTTTGGTGTTAAAGTTGTGAAGTGGTAGTTAGCTATTTTTGGTCTAGCTTTAGTTACCACTGATAAGAATGTTGATTTACCTACGTTAGGGAATCCTAAAAGACCTACATCAGCGATCATTTTAAGCTCTAGTATTACCCATCTTTCTTCTCCATCTGTTCCAGATTTAGCAAAACTAGGTGCTTGTCTTACAGCATTTGCAAAGTGTTGGTTTCCTTTTCCGCCTCTACCACCTTTTGCAACCACTGCTTCATCGCCTTCATTTTTTAAGTCAGCTATTATTAAATTAGTAGCTTCGTCTCTTATTATTGTTCCTGGTGGAACTTTTAATACTAAATCTTCACCGTTTTTTCCTGCTTGTCTTTTTTTGCTTCCGTCAGCTCCTGGCTCACCTACATATTTCTTTTTGTATTTGAAATCCATTAAAGTTCTAAGACCTGTATCTACTTTGAAGATTATACTAGCTCCACGACCACCGTCTCCACCGTCTGGGCCTCCTGCTGGAACATATTTTTCTCTTCTGAATGATACAGAACCATTTCCGCCGTTTCCTGCTTTTACGAATATTCTAGCCTTATCTATAAACAAGTCTTTCACCTCCCAAGTAATATTTTTATTGTTTCCATTTTTAAGGTATATATTATTGTTGAAAAAATCTTTGTTTCAGATAGTTGTATGTATATTTCCTATATATTATAAAACAAAAAGGAGTGTAGATACACTCCTTTTCTTTTATAATTATTCAGCAACTTCTACTACTGGATATATACTTACTTTTTTTCTTTTTTTGTCGTATCTTTCGAACTTAACAGTACCGTCTATTAATGCGAATAAAGTGTCATCTCCACCTTTACCTACATTAGTACCTGGATGTATTTTAGTTCCTCTTTGTCTTACTATTATACTACCAGCAGTAACTACTTGTCCGTCATATCTTTTAACACCTAATCTTTTTGATATAGAATCTCTACCATTTTTAGAAGACCCTACCCCTTTTTTAGATGCTAATAATTGTAAGTTCATGTTTAACATTTGGAGTCACCCCCTACTTTTTTAAGATTTTTATATTTTTCGGATATTGTCCTTTTATCATTTCCATTGTTAACTTAAAGTGTTCAAATAATAAATCAGTTTTATCATTTAAACAATCTTCTTTTACTATGCATTCAATCATTCCTTCTTGTCCTATTTCAGACTCAAATTCGACTTTTGCTAGTAAATTCAATGAGTTGTCCACACCTATTGCGTTAGATGTAACGGCTGAACAAACTATATCGTAGCCATATTCGGCATACTCAGCATGTCCTTTTAGTGTGAATCCTTTTAATCTGAAATCATCTGTGTAATGATATTTAATCTTTATCATATTACACTCCAATTACTAAGCGTTTATAGATTCTATAACTAACTTAGTGTATGGTTGACGATGTCCTTGTTTTCTTCTGTAGTCTTTTTTAGCTTTGTATTTGTAAACTATTACTTTCTTAGCTTTTCCTTGAGCTACAACTTTAGCAGTTACAGTAGCACCTTCTACAACTGGAGATCCAACAGTTAATCCGTTTTCACCAGCAACAGCTAATACTTGATCTAAAGTTACAACATCACCTTCGTTAGCTTCTAATTTTTCTACGAATAATACATCACCTTGAGCAACTTTGTATTGCTTTCCACCTGTTTTAACTATAGCGTACATTCATATACACCTCCTCGGTCTCAAACTCGCCATTAAGGTACTTTCTTTCGAAAGTTTTTACCTTGTCTGTGCGGCATTACAGTTATTAATAATACATTGTTTTTGATTAAAAGTCAATATTATTTATAAATAATTTTTTCGCCTTTTTGATTTATACTTTCTGTTTTTGTAATTTCAATACTTATCTCGTATTTTTTTTCTAGTTTTTTTAGAGAATCGCTGTATTTTTCAATCATTTCATTGTAAATATATGGTGATATTTCCAATAAAATATTATTATAGTTCGTATGTTCTTTCATTCTTATAATGTCTTTTTCTAAATCATCTAATATGTAGTTAATTGATTTTTGACTAAATTCACTTTTACAATTTTCACATGTGCTTAGATAGTAAGAATCTATAGAGTCTTTTTCTCGCATTCTAGCGATTTCAACAAGACCTAATCTAGTTATACCTAGGACCTCGCTTTTTCTTTTGTCTCTACTTAGACATTCTTCTAATTTTTTAATTAAGTTTTCTTTATATTTTTTCTTTTGTAAATCTATAAAGTCTACTATTATAATACCGCCAATATCTCTAATCTTTAGTTGCCTTGCAATTTCTTCGCAGGCTTCTAAATTAGTTTTATACATAGTCTCTTCTCTCGAGATATTTCCTGTAAATTTTCCTGTATTAACGTCGATTACAGTCAATG
>CALEBD010000005.1 GCA_937944945.1 uncultured Clostridium sp.
ATTTTTAGGTGATTTTCTATTTTAGATCTTATAATTCCAATGTGAAGTCCTTTACTTCGTTATGTGGTTTGATAACGACAAATTTCTTTTCATCCCAAGGCCCAGTAAGTAACTTTTCTATATAATCAATCGGATATTCTAGTATTTTTAATTTTAGATTTAATGTCTCTGAGATTTCTCTACAAAGCGGCATTATTTCGCTTAAATCATAACATTTTGTATCGATTACCCCCAGTGTTTTATAGTGATTTAGCATCATATCAAATACCTCTTTGCCTGTTTCTTCTCCATATTTCTCAATAGTATATTGATACTCTACCCAAAGGTTTCTCTCACCTTCAATCCAACCCTTAGTCAAAAAGTACATACCCTTTTTTCCACCATATTTTCGTCTTTCATCCACAGATCCAAGCATCAAACTTATGCAATCATCTACCTTTGGCATTATTAATTCAAGGTTGTTGCTTTTAATCCCCAATAGTGCATTTCCACATAATCCAAATGTCATAATAACCCTGTCAAAATCTTGTAACTTATCCAATTCTTCTTGGACTGTTTTATGTAATTTTTCAGGATAATTATGTAGCCCTGACTCTACCCAATATATAGGATAGTCGATATTATTATCCTTACATGCTTTTTCAATCTCATGTTTTAAAGTTTTACATGCTAATATTGCTATCTTCAAAATAACCCCTCCTAATAAAAATAACTTTAATTTACCCCAATTTCTATAATAATTTTATCTTAAATACATTATTTTAATATGTATTTTTCTACACTTAAAGTTGCTTGAAAGTTGTCCATTTATGGATATAATCCATTAAATATAAACTTATTTGCAATTTAATATATTTTCTATTAATTTTGAATCTACTTCATTTATCATTTTTACTGGCTCTGGCTTTTCATTTATATCACCAACTGCAATTCCCATCCAGTTTACTCCATACCAACTATCAAATTTATATCCTGTATTTTTGAATATACCTATAAATTCAAATCCTAATTTTTCATGGAATTTTAAACTTTTCTCATTAGCTGAAGTAATACAAGCGTATATATTTCTTACGTTTTGTAATTTTACAATCTCTATAAGTTTATTATATAGTAATTTTCCTACTCCTAAGCTTTTATAATTCATATCTAGGTATATTGATAACTCAACATCCCATTGATAAGCAGCCCTTTCACCATATCTATGTGCATATGCATATCCAACTATTTTATCTTTATATTCACAAACTATATATGGATATCCTTCTAAAGTTTCTTTTATTCTATTTTTAAACACTTCAATAGAAGGCACCTCATATTCAAAAGTAATCGCTGTATCAGTAACATAAGGTTTATAAATACTTAATAATTCTTCTGCATCCGATACATCTGCCATTCTAAATGTTATATCTTTTAATATATCATCTCTATTTTTCATTGTATCTCTCCTCTAAAATCTTAATTGTCTAATAATTTTAATATATCATATTCTGAAATATAAAAAAGGATTTATCGCCAATTTAGCTTTAAATCCTTTTTTATATTAATTATATAATTCCTAATCTAATTCGTGTAAAAATAGTCCACATCTTACTTTTGGTTCAAACCAAGTTGATTTTGCAGGCATTATTTTATTTGCATCTGCAACTGCTATAAGCTCATCAAGCCCAGTTGGATACATTGCAAATGCTACTTCCATATCGCTATTTGCTCTTTTTTCGAGTTCATCAATACCTCTAATTCCTCCCACAAAATCTATTCTCTTATCTCTTCTAGGATCTTTTATTCCTAAAATTTCGTCTAAGATATTATCTTGTAAGATTGATATATCTAAAGATTTAACTTCATCATCTACCTTTGTATATTTATCTCCAAATTCAATTTTGTACCAATCTCCATCTAAAAACATACCTACATCGCCTTTTTTATTCGGTTTATATTGTTTTTTATCTGGTATTTTTTCGATATTAAATTTTTGTGCTATTTTATCTATAAATTCTTGTTTTGTATTTCCATTTAAGTCTTTTACTACTCTATTATAGTCTAAAACTTCTAAATTATCTTGGGGAGCTATCATAGCGATATAGTAATTAAACTCTTCATCACCTGTATAATTTTGATTTTGCTCTCTCTTTTCTTTGGCGATATTTACTGCAGCTGCAGCTCTATGGTGGCCATCAGCTATATATAAATACGGTACTTTATCAAATTCATCAACTATATCTTTTAAATCATTTTGTCTATAAATTTTCCAAACTGTATGACGTACTTCATCATCACTAATAAAATCGTATATTGGAATTTCATTTTTAACGTAGAAGTTTATGATTTCGTCTACTTTTTTTCTGTTTTTATACATTTCTGACATAGTTACCATCTTTCTTTCAACGGAATCAGGTCCGATACCACATGCACTCTGCGGATCTGCCCCGGGCATTCCATACTATCTGCATGCCTGTCTGACAACTGCTTTACGATCTCTTCCGCAAGTTCCACTGCCATTTTTTTCTGCTCCTTAGTATCTGCCTGATTCAGTATCACCTGATATTCCATATCATCCGTCACGTATTTTCGTCCCACACTCTGACTTACCGCAAGTGTAACAATATCTTCCGGACACAGAATATCTTCTTCTGTCTTTCCGAGAATCTTCCCGGTTTCTTTCACCCGGAAACAACCTTCTTTCAGCTTCTTTCCAACCGCACTCATCCCATATACATTCAAAACAATATCTGTCTGCTCACAGATCACCGGCTCATGTTCCGCAGGGGTTTTAACCGGCAGACGCTTCGCTCCGTCTGCCTCTAGAAGCAGTACGCCTGGTTCACGGCTGATCTCTTTTAGATATTCTTCTTGAAAAGATGCA
>CALEBD010000006.1 GCA_937944945.1 uncultured Clostridium sp.
TTTATATATTCCTATTCTTATATTAAAATTTATATTTTCATTTAGTAATTATATATAACTACTAAATATTATTTGTTTTTATTCACTATTCTTGTTTCATATTCACCAGTAGCTATATCTATAAATCTAACAAATAATGAAACTTTATTGTCTTCATTTAAATTAGTCCAAACCATATTAGTGAATTCATCTATATCCCCGTTTATTTCTACTAATTTTGGCTCACCTTCAAAGCTTGGTAGTGGGTTTCCGTCGTGCATATATGTATGTATGAAATGTCCCTCACCTGCTGCTGGATTTTCGTATGCAAATGTATAGCGATTACAAGCTTCTGGGTTTCCATTATTGCTTTTTAATATTGACATTGCATAATTGTATTTTCCGTTTTCAACGTGCATTATTCCTGAAATTCTAGGAGTGTAATTTGGCGCATCTGGTTCAAATTCTCTAGTTCTTAATGATTGCTCAAAAGTAAGTTGTTTATCCATACCTTCATATATAGTATCTGTTTGGTCCCCATTAGTTACTATTGTTTTATTTCCTAAAACTCTAACTGGAGCATAAATTATTAATGATGAATCTTCAAGTTTTGATGAATCAAATGCTTGTGTTCTTATTCCTTCTCCATCTTCTACAAATACTCTGTTTCTACTATTATTACTTCTTCCCATTATAAAATATGCTGTTACTGCTTTTTTACCATCTTTAGTTTTTCCTATTACAATACCTCTTCCTGGATAAGTGTTGCTATTTAATTCATTTGCAAGTGATAACATGTTCATGCTATTTTCCCCCTAAATAATTTATTTTAAATATAAAAAGACCGCCTGCACGCAAATATTCCATAAAATATCTTACGTGCCCAGGCGGTCGGCAATTCCTAAATATATAATCAAGCTCCCTGTAGGTTATCCTACGCATCTTTCGATGTTTCCACCAGTCACTTGACCGTTCTTTGTTTTACAAGTTTATTATATACGAATATAATTTTAGTTTCAAGTAAAAATATACGTATTTTTTCATCTGATTAGTTTATTGAAATACAAATTATTATTTTAACTTTTTTATGTATTATAATTCAATGATTAATTGATTGATACTTTCCTTAATATTAAATAAATCTATAAATCTTACTTTTACACTAATGCCATCTTTTGATTTAAATTCTATAGGTTTACTTACTATAATCTTTTCTGTATTAGGATATAACAATATTACATTTTCAGCTCCATACTTTTTAGAATAAGCATACATTTGATACATATCAGATTGATGTATACCATAATTTGATTTTTGACCAGAAAGTAGCTTCCACTTAGTATCTAATATAACAATATTATTATCTTTTTTATTTTTAACAACAATATCTGGTTTTAGCAAAAATTTTTTATTAGGTTCATCAAATAGATGATGTGTTTTATCTTGGATAGAAATATTATATGCTGATTTATTTAAATTCCTTCTTAGAACTTCTGCTACATAACTTTCAAATAAGTTTTCCATTGGGAATAACAGTACAAAAGCAATCTTTGAACCAGAAAATGAAGTAAAACTCTTGCCCATAAGAAAAATCTTGCTCCATAATAATGCTGTTGTATAATCCTTTTTATTTCTATCAGCTGCTATTATTCTATTAAAATCTTCTTCATAATTAATAGATTTTTCAACTTCCAAAAAGCTATTTAACAACATTTTTATATCATTTTTATTTTTCAAAGAATGTGTATTTTTATATAGATAAAGTAATGTAGATTTTAATAACTTATTTTCAGGACAATTCGTATTAAATTCATCATATTCTACATAACTTTGCTCTTTATGTGCATAATTGTACTTAATTTGTTGTGCAAATTTCATTTTTCCTTTGAACACTCTTTCATTAGACTCTATTGTCTCATAATTTGACTTTAGACCCTTCTTTACAATAAGTAGTACTTCATTTATAAACATTCTTATAAAAATTTCAAAGATATTCATTTTATCAACACTTACATTAGCTACCTGTAAAGATTTATATGGTGATTTTCTTAAAGTTTTCAACATATCCATAACTAATTTTTTAACTTTAGCTTCTGTTACATCTTCTTGTGAATAAATCTTAGGAAGAATTTCAATAGTTGTACCATCTTTTATTTCAATTATTCCAACATAGTTTTTTGCTGTTATAACTTTTCCTATTCCCTTTCTTACTGAAATATTCATAAATTCTAATGCTTCTACATCTCTATTTTTATTTGAAAGTATAAACTCCTCTAATATGTCAAATATATAATTTGGTAAGTAGGTATAGCCTGTAATATTTTTTCCCCTTGCAAACGAACTATATTCAGTTATTTGATATGTTTTCTTCATTCTTTATACCTCTCACAAATTATATTGAGCGATATGCTTCAATATTTGTTAATGCAAAACTATTTATTTTATAAGTTCTCATTTCATCAAATTCATAATCTGTATCTCCAAATAAATCATTATAATCATTTTCTTCTATTGTAATAAACTGTTTATCCTCAGTATCCTTTTGGTTATCACCAAGAACCAGTCGGATTTTCTCATAATCCTCATAGAAATATTCTTGTAATAGAGGAATAATACTATTTTCAAAAATATTTGCCAGCGTCTCAATAGTTGGAGCATCTTTCAGAGGTAAGAAATAAGCATGTCCTAAAGTATGTTCTCTATCAAATAAAACAGTTATACGCTTATTCATTTTTATAAATATATCTTTGACAGAAACATCTTCTACATAAATTCCATCTAAAACCTCTGAATCTGGCAACATCTCTTTAAAATTAAATCTACGTCGTAATGCTGTGTCAATTGTTGCAATAGATCTATCTGCTGTGTTCATTGTCCCAATTAAATACACGTTATTTGGAACTCCAAAAAGTTTTTGAGAATAAGGCAATTTAAC
>CALEBD010000007.1 GCA_937944945.1 uncultured Clostridium sp.
AAAAATTCGCTTCGCTCATAGCGCCAACGAATCAGCGATTCCGTTGCTTTAGTTAATAATTTTGAAAATAAATAAAGCTGATTCCACTTGGAATCAGCATTTAAATTCTAAAACTTAGCCTCTTGCTAATTTATTTCTTACTTTAGTTGATATATACTCTACTATTAGAACTAATACAATTAATCCACATAGTATAGCACCAACTTCGTCCCAACTTAATGAGTTCATCGCAAATATTAAAGGAGCTCCTATACCACCTGCTCCAACTAATCCTAGAGTAGATGCGTCCTTTATATTTATTTCAAATCTATATATTACTGTTGATACAAAGTTTGTAAATAATTGTGGTAATATACCATATCTTATTTTTTGGAATGCATTACATCCAGCAGCATCTAAAGATTCTAATATTTTTTTATCTAAATCTTCTATAGTTTCTATGAATAATTTAGATACCATCCCTATTGATGTTACTGATAAAGTTAAAACCCCTGCAAAAGCTCCAGGACCTGTAACTCTTATAAACATTAACCCATAAACGAAAGCTGGGAATGTTCTTATAGCTGCTATAAAGAATGATGTAATAACACTAACCCACTTTGGAACTATGTTACTTGATGCTAAGAATGATAGAGGAACAGCTATTATTGAACCTATTAATGTACCTAATAATGCTATACATATAGTTTCTAATAATAAAGCTGGAACTCCACCTTTATCTAGTGTGAATAACATACTAGTTTTTGGATGGAATATACCATCAACTACATTTTTAGCTATTTCTACACCATTTTCTTTTACACCATTAAACTCAATTGAATGTCCTGCCCATACCATTATACCTATTATAAATAGTACTGTTAGGGCTTTATTTATCCATAAATTTGGTTCTTGTTTTAATTGTTTATTAACTGTTAACTGCATATTACCCTAACCTTTCTCTTATATATTTACTTACATTTTCTATTATTACTACTGTTATAAATAGCATAACAAGTATCATACCTAACTTGTCATACTCTCTCCAACCTATTTTCTCATTTAATATAAGACCGATACCTCCAGCACCTACGTATCCAAGTATTGCTGCGTATCTTACGTTGATTTCGAATGTATATAAACATATTGAAAGATATGATGGTAATATTTGAGGCATTATAGTTCCTATGAATGCTTTAAGTTTTGTAGAACCTAATGCTTCCATAGCTTCAAATGGTCCCATATCTACAGTTTCGATTTTTTCGTATAACATTTTTACAACTAATCCGAATGAGAATATAGTTATTGCTACTGTACCAGCAAATGTTCCTAATCCAAATATATAAGTTGCAACTAATGCTATTATTAAAGTTGGTAATGTTCTAGTTATACTTAAAAGAAATCTAACTAAATTTAAAACTATTTTTGACTTGTTTATATTAACTGATGATATTATAGCAAATGGTATAGCTATAAAACATCCTATCATAGATCCAAGTACCGACATTTTTATTGTGTCTAATAAAGGAGGTAATACAGATTTTGCATAACTAAAATCTGGTGGTATCATACCTTTTAATATAATAAAGAATTCGCTTCCTCTTTTCATTATTGTTGAAAGACTGAAACCAGTCACATTACTTGCAAGTAATACTGATATAACTAAACCTATTATTACATAAGGAACGATAGATTTAGGTGGTTGAATTTCTTGGCCATCACTTAATACTATTTTTTCCGGTTTAAATATATTTTTTATAGCTTTTAACATCTTAAGCCCCCATCATTTCATCCTGAGCTAATTCACGCCCGTATATTTGAGTTAATACATCATTTGTTACTTCGCTTGATGGTCCGTCATATACTATTTCACCAGCTTTTATTCCTATAACTCTATCAGCGTATTTTAATGCTAAGTCTACGTGATGTATGTTTATAAGAACTGACATGTTTAATTCTTGATTTATTTTTTTGAAGTCATCCATAACTTGTACTGCTGTTATTGGGTCTAATGCTGCAACAGGCTCATCAGCAAGTATTATTTCTGGATTTTGAGCTAATGTTCTAGCTAGAGCAACCCTTTGTTGTTGTCCACCTGAAAGTTGGTCAGCTCTTACATAAGCTTTATCTAATATACCAACTTTGTCTAAAGCTTCTAATGCTACAACTTTATCTTCTTTTGAATATAATCCTATTATAGATTTCCATAATGGCATATCTGGAACTCTTGAAGTTAATACGTTTTTTATAACTGAAGTTCTAGTTACTAAGTTGAAAGATTGGAATACCATACCTATTCCACGTCTGAATTTACGTAACTCTTTTCCTTTTAAGTTGTTAACTTCTTGTCTGTTTACAGTTAACACACCATCAGTTATATCATGCATTCTGTTTACTGTTCTTAGTAAAGTTGATTTACCTGCACCAGATAAACCTATTATCGCAACAAATTCACCTTGTTTTATTTCTAAATTTATATTTTTTAATGCATGTAATCCATTTGGATATACTTTATTTACGTTATCAAATTTTATCAATTGTATCCCTCCACGTTCTATTTATGCTCTGTTTTTCTTGTTTTCAATACATTTAATTGATAGTATCTTTCGTGATATTATTTTTTTAATTCGTATAAAATAAGTCCATGATACTAATCATGAACTTATTTATTTTACTATTGCATAGATTTTATTAGCTCTTGAGCTTTCTTTTCTTCTTCGTAATTTTTGCTATCTCCTATTTCATATCCTTTATGAGTATAGATAGATATTACATCTTGTCCTTCTGGAGTTTCAGCTATATTCATAAATGCATTTTGTAATGCTTTAACTAATTCTGGAGTCATTACAGAAGAGTTTTTAGTTACTGATATAGTATCATTGTATATAGGAGCTGTAACACCTATAACGTTAGTTTCTTCCCAAACAGACTTGCTTCTTCCGAATTCGCTTGTCCATTTATCAGCATAGTCAAGACGTGCATCAGCATAAGTTACCATAACATCTATTTGACCACTTGCTAATTGAGTTAATGCAGTAGCATAGTTATCTAAAGCCACTTTATTTGGTAAATCAGTTAATGATAAACCGAAGTTTTCTTGTAACCATAAACTTGGGTATATATATCCTGCTGGAGAAGTTGTATTACTTGATACACCCCAAGTAACGCCTTTAACATCTTCAGCTGTTAATTTTTTACCGCTATTTATTTTATCTGCAAGAGCTTGACCTTTTTCAGATGGTCCAGCTATTACTAAAGAACGATAATAAGTAACTTTTTTGTCTGTATTTTCTGTTGGAGCTGTATTCCAATCTGCTGGATTATCTGAATCATGGTTTAATCCAAAACGAGTAGCAGTTAAAGCAACATCTGCTCCATTTTCATATAATACATATGTTCCACCTGGTATAAATCCAACGTGTGCAGTACCTGATTCTAAAGCTTCACCAACAGCTTCGAAACTTGTACCTACTTCAATTCTTATATTTTTAAATTTGGCTATGTTAGCTATCTTCGTGATAAATATGACATAAAAACAACCACACCTTAGAATTTTCAATATATTGAATTCTAATATGTGGTTGATTATATAACTTACTATAAATTGTTCGTAATATATTAATATTGTCTATTAAGCTACTTCTATAAATTATAACTTTTACCAAAACCAACCTCCATATCCTATTTCAAGATGTAATATGAAAAACAAAGTTGGTAATAACAACATACTTATAATACTACAAATATAGCACATTTTCGTAAATTTATTTTCTTTATACTTCCTCTTAGTATAATCAAATAGCACTATGAAAGGTATTGTACTTAGCACTATTCTTAACAGAAATCCCAATTGTAAAAGATATTCATCATTAAGTTTTATACCATCTAGTAGTATTAATGGCAATGCCCAGCTAAACCATACTATTATGTTAGAAAATATAATTGCTGAAACATACTTTCGTATATATATCCTTTTTTCTTGTTTCATCGCATCACCTTTCTTCATAATCAACACTATTATAGTGTTTTACTTATAAGTCACAATATATGACAATTGCGATTTAGTTTATATTATATCATTTTCAACACTTATTTAAAACATAGCCTAATTTTATAAAAGGCTATGTTAAACTATTTATATCTATATATACCTATAGTTTTATATCTATCTCCTTCTAATACTTCACTAGCTCCATAATATATGCTATAATCTTCTTCATTTATTTCAACTATAGCATCTCCCTCTTTAAAATATGGAACTTCAAATATGTGATATTGAATATCTCTCATTATTCTTCTTGCATCAATAAGTGCGATTATATCTCTATATTCTAATCCATATGAACACAATTCTTCAATTCTATTTAAATCATTTTTAAACGCTTGATTTTTTACTGAATTAGATATGTATCTTATAGTATTTACAATTCCATATAAATCATTATTATCATAAGCATCCCATCGATTATTTGCCTTATCGAATAATTCTTTATATCTATCATCAAAAATAACTTGGTTCAATGCAGTATAACAGTCTCCAAATTTAAGAACTTGCTCTTGATTTAAGTTAAAGAATATATCAGTTCTTAAATCATATCGTTCTTCATCTGACATAGTAGGTTTATTTTTTTCTACTGATTCTATTATATTTATCAATTCTTGTTCTTCGCTTTCTTTTGAATAAATATCATTAGAAATAATTTGATTAATATTATTAGTATCAATTAAATTCTCATTTTTATTAATATCCAAAGTTATATCTTCTTTTGAATTACTGCACCCTGTTAAAAATAATGATATAGCAATTAAAAATAAACTTAACCTAATTACTTTTACCATATAAAATTTCCCCTTTTTATTTATAATTAATTCTCAATATATAATAATTACGAACTTAATTATATTATATAAAGTATTCAATTGTTTTCCAATTATAAAATGGTTTCATTAATTTGAAGTAAAGTTCCTTACTTTATGTTAATTCAATGAATCTATTTCTAATAGTGGCTCTAGTTACATATGTATCCTTAGTAGCTATATTCACTAGCATATCTTTAATTCGGTCATTCTTTTTATTCTTCTTACTTAGTTGTAGAAATTTAAACCAAGCCAAATAATTATTGATATATTTTGTGGATACACCATTAAAAGTCATTAACCATCTCTTAAAGCTACTGTGAAGAGCATTTATATGCTGTAAATGATAAACACTATCTATCATTGATTTTCCTCTAGGAACTTGCTTTAACTCTATGTTCAACTTATCCTTTATTCCCATATATGATTTATGTGAATCTACACAAAAAGTAGCATCTTCACATATTTTATTGTCAAAGAAGTTAACTATTTGATTTGTTGTAATTCTACCATTACAAACAGCACCCATAAGGATATTTCCTTTTCTATCAATTGCTGTCTCTATACAAATCTGCTCTTTTGATATTCCTCTTTTCTTCTTATCATTTTTACCTTTACCTCTTTTTCTAGGATTTCTAGGCATTACAAATGTAGTACTTTTAGAATGATTCCCTTTAAAAGACTCCTTAATAAAGCATTCATCTACTTCAACTATACCTTCAACTTTATCATTTTTTAATGATAAATTGATTACATCAAGTATCCTATGACGCATGTAAAAAGACGTTTTAACACCTACTCCTACTTCTTCAGCACATTTTCTTATAGAAAGTCCTAATATCATTAATTCGCAGTATTTTAGCCATTTATCTAACCCTAATTTTGTATTAGAGAATGGGGACATAGTAAACTCATCAAAACTTGTACGACAACGTTTACATATATATCTTTGTCTTCCATTAGATTTCCCATTTTTATTTACATCTTTACATTGACATTTTGGGCACTCGTATCCTTTAGAAAATCTACTTTCTTTAACATTATCTCTAATTTCAGAAGAATTAAATAAAGTACTTAATACTTCTTGTGCTACTGAAATTAACTCTGTAAGTTCATTCTTTTTTAAATCTTTTATCATAGCTTTTATATCTATTTTTGACATAATATTAGGTATCCTTTCTGTAAATTAGTTGAAATATAGTCTATACCTATATTATAGCCTATTTTAGATATAATTAATCACAAAGTTAGCTAACATAGCCTATTTTTATTATATCAAAATTATTATAAATTTTATACAGAGTCA
>CALEBD010000008.1 GCA_937944945.1 uncultured Clostridium sp.
GCACGGCTTGTGCCAATCTTCCTGGAGCATTATGTATCGATCTTGAAGGAGGCGGATATGACTATATCGATGCTGTAAAAGTAAAAGCGTCTTCTGTTAAAGATTTAAAAGAAATTTGTGCTGCAATCAAAGAAGCTAAATATCCTTATAAGTTTATTGTATTAGATACAATTACTAGACTTGAAGAAATGGTTAAGCCATTAGCTTTAAAATTATATTTAAATAGTCCTGCAGGGCAAAAGTTTACAGGAGACGACGTACTTGATGCTCCAATGGGCGCTGGGTATTCTATGCTTAGAAAAGCTCTAGAAATGGTTATTGATATGGTCGCTAAATGTGCACCTAATATTATTCTTGTTTGTCATACAAAAGATGCAGCTATTGGCAATACAGAAATGACCGCAAAAACTATTGACTTATTTGGAAAAGCAGGTCGTATTCTAGCTTCAAAGTCAGATGCGATTGGATATCTTGATCGAGACGAAGATTCAAATACAATTTTAAGTTTTAATACAAATGATAAATTTGTAGAATGTGGTGCTAGACCAGAACATTTACGAAATGCAGATGTAGTATTAGGAGAAATGAAGGAAGATGGAAATATTGAATTTCATTGGGAAAGAATTTATCCTTCACTTTTAAATCCTGTAGAAGTTAATATATAATCTAAGGATTATGTTAAAGGTATCTTTTGAATTTGACGAAGAATCGAAGGCTGTTACAAATGTTAAAGTTGTTAAAGTGCCTTCAAAATATGATAATATAGATTTACCAATTGTAGAGATAGGAGATAGTAAGTTAATTATGTCTCCTAAAGCCGTTAGTTTATTATCTGCACAATGCGGAGATAGGATAGCAGTTAATTATATCCAAAAAAGTAACGAGCTTACAATCCCAGTTATCGGTAAAGCTGAAGTGTTTTCAGATCCTGAAAATGGGAATAAATTAACAAAAAGTAATACAGTCTCTTTTAAAGGGACTCAAAAAACAATTTTATCTAAATATGGTCAACTCTTTAAAATAGAGGAATGTAGGCCTGGTATGTTTAAAATGATTAAGATTGATGAATCAGATCTTTCTAAAGCTGATACCGATTTAGATACAGAAAATTCAGATTTATTAAAAATTTAAAATTGTAAGAATATGTCAATGTTTGATTTTAGTGTAGCAAAGAATGCAAATCAAGTAACTTCTACTTTCCTTCGTGGAGGAATCCATAATGTAACCTATAAAGGTATTGAATGAGTAGCTAGTCAGAGTGAAGGTAATTCTGATGCTTTTGTTTTGTTATTTGAAACAAAGGACGGTATCCAGCATCGAGAAACTATTTTTGATCCAAGTAATATAAGTAATTGTACTCAGAGAGCTACAACTCAGTATGGAGAAAATCCATCTGAAATGGAAAACTTTATGGTTAAGATTACTCAAATCATTAATGCTCTTAATCCTGAATTAGGTGCAAAAATTGCTGCAGGAGAAAAGATTGAAGTAAGTAGCTTTAAGGCTCTTGCTAAATATTTAAAAGAAAACTTAGCAGGTTCTGTTGGTAAGGAAACTCAAATCAAGTTAATTCCTTATAAAGGTTTTGCTAATATGCCTAAGTATGTTGCATCAGTAGGTAAAGATGGAGTAGTTCGTAGTAAAACAAAAGTTATTGGTGAAGATTTAACTTTAACTGCTAGAGAAAAGACTGATATTGAGAATGCTAACTCTGCACAACCTACTAACATGAAAGAACGGGATAAGGATTTAGACGATCTTAAGGAAACGTTTAATGTAAAAGGCTCAGAAGACGACTTGCCATTCTAAAAAATAATATAGTTAAATTTTAATGGTCTTTACATTAGAACCGATAAATATCACTAAAGAACTTATTTTAAGTAAAGTTAGTGAAGAAACTTTAATGGAGCATTACTTGGGCATTCCTGTAAAAAAAGGATTGTTCAAGTCTCCATTAAGGCAAGATAGTAAACCTACCTGCGCATTTTATAGGAATAGGAAAGGAGATTTAATATTTAAAGATTTTCGTGGAGACTTTTATGGAAATTTTATTTCGGTTGTAATGTATAAATTCGATTGTCCTTATGGTAAGGCTTTACAAATAATTGCTAATGACTTTGGAATAGTTTCCCGCAAAAATTTAACTATAAATAAACCTCTTATTAAATATACAAATCAAAAGTTTAATGATACTACTCAAGCTGTTATTCAAATTGAAGATAAGTCTTGAGAAGATTATGAACTTGAATGGTGATCTAAATATGGTATAGATAAAACTATACTAAAAAAGTTTCATGTATTTTCATGTAAAAATGTATTTTTAAATGGAAGTATATTTAGTTTACATAAAGATCGGCAATTAGTATTTGGATATTATGGAGGTATTCGAGAAGATATAGAACGTTGACGTATATATTTTCCTGGAAATATAAAGTATAAGTTTATTTCAAATTGAAAGTCATTTAGATTACAAGGTGCTCATGCACTTCCAAAAAATGGAGGAGAATATTTAGTTGTAACGAAATCTTTAAAGGATGTTATGACTCTTTATTCATGTGATAAAATTCCTGCAATAGCTCCAATTTCTGAAAATTGTTTTTTAACTGAAGCTCAATATACAAAGTTAAAGTCTAAATTCAACAAGATAATTTTATTCTATGATAATGACCTTGCTGGAATTGAAAACATGAATAAAATTCGTAAGAAATTTCCTGACGTACATGTATTATTTATACCTAGACATTATAAAGCTAAGGATATATCAGATTTTTATAAAATGTATGGAAGGACTAAAACTTTAGAATTAATTGAAAAAGCAAAAAACTACATCTCAGAAAAAGAAAACAGGAGCATACTGTAGAAATAAAGGACATAGATATGAGACAAAAATTGCTCAGGAACTTAGAAATCTTGGATTTACAGATGTAGTTACATCGAGATCTGAGTCTAAGAATATGGATGATAAAAAAGTGGATTTGGTTGATCGTAGTGGTAAGTTACCATGTTATATACAATTGAAAAATACTGTTAATACACCTCAATATCATGCTATTAAAAAAGAATGTCCTTTAAAAGATAAACCTTTTATTGTAATTTGAAATAAACAAGTTAAGAAAGAAAAAGTATTTGGTTCTGCAGGAGAAGTAGTAATCATGGATAAAGACTTTTTCTATGAACTCTTATCAAAATTAATTAATGGATAGTTGTAGAGTAGTGTTCACCTCTGCTTCTGGACAAAAAATCATTATTGTATTTACATATGATGA
The DNA here is from genome assembly GCA_937944945.1 of uncultured Clostridium sp. Taxonomy (GTDB): domain Bacteria; phylum Bacillota; class Clostridia; order Peptostreptococcales; family Peptostreptococcaceae; genus Intestinibacter. Next base: position 3,267 of record CALEBD010000008.1, read on the forward strand.
AGAGAAGGATGAATTAAATTACGTCCCTCGATTTGAACCTCAAGTTGATGCAAAAACTCAATTAGGTTTGTCTGGAAAGTTATGTGAAATATTTTTAGAAGCATTATCTAGCAAAGATGGAACAACAAAAGATTAGATACGATTTGACTCCACAATATGGAATTGAGGAAGTCAACAAAATTCTTACAAGCAAATTAAGTAAGTACCAAGAAAACGAATGGAAAAGAGGTATGAAGTGGACAGATGTTCTCTCATCTCTTAAAAAACACTTGAATCAGTTCGAACGAGGTATTGATTATACAAACGAGGGACTTTTAGAAATGGCTGAAGTAGCTACTAACGCATTAATATTATGTGAATTTTATCATATATATCCTCAAGGAGATGATAGAGTTATGGCCCCTATCGATAAGCCTATTGTTGGATTAGATCTCGATAATGTAGTATTTGATTTCAATAAAGCTTATGAAGACAAGTTTGGTGTTGCTATGAATCCTTACTGGAATGCAAACTATCAGATGTCTGAACATCTACATGAATTAGAATCAGATAAAGAGTTTTGGATTAATATTCCTGTATTACATAGACCCTCTTTTGAAGTAGACTATTATGTAACTGCAAGAAATATTCCAACTGAATGGATTCAGGAAAGTTTACAGAAGAATGGTTTACCATGTGCTCCTGTAATTACAGTACCTTGGAACGCTAGTAAAGTTGAGAGTCTTAAGCAACATAATATTAGTGTATTCGTAGATGACAAATACGACAACTATAAAGAAATTACTAATGCGGGAATATTCTGTTATTTAATGGATGCTCCTCATAATCAGTATTATCAAGTAGGACATCGTAGAATTTATGATCTTAAAATACCTATTAAGTAATGAACTTAAAGGATAAATTAGAACTGGCCTTACATGAAGCCTATATAAAAGCCTATAAATTAGCTGAACCTTCTGCAGACTTTGATATTTTAGTTGAAAATGCAGAAATTATGTCAGATGGCAAGAAGAACATTCATTTTGAAAACTACTTTTTAGATGATGATATTGCAGAAAATATCTTAAATGAAGTAGCTAAGAAATATAAGTTATCTAAATACATGAAAAGCCAGCTTCATATAGCTTATTATTTAGGTTGTAGTCCAGCGACAAAACGCAAGGAAAATGACAATTAACTTAAATGATATAAAACTTAGTCCAGTCTTAGAAAGTGTATATAGAAGTAAAATAAGTGATGCAGAATATTTCTCAAGCTCTTATTCTAATTATATATCAAATTCTAGATTAAAGTATATAAATCCCGATCAGGGTGGTAGTCCAAGTTTATATAATAAAGGTATAGAAAATAAATCAACTAATTCTTTAGAATTAGGAACAGCTATACATGAATTATTTTTACAACCAGAGTCTTTTAAATTAGGTGATTCATATAATAAGCCTACAGCAAAATTAGGTATGGTAATAGATAGTATTATTAAATATAGAAAACAAGGTTATACTATTAGAGAATCTATTACTAAAAGCTGTATTGATATAGATTATTATAAAAATAATTTAAATGAGAGTAGAATCCAAAATATAATAAAATCTGGATTAAATTATTATCAAAACTGCAAAGATTTAATAGAAGGCGATTTAGTAATTTTAAATGATAAACATCGTACAATTTGCAGTAATTGTTTAGAATCGTTATCTAACAATCCTTCAATAGTAAACTTAGTAAGACCTGAAGGTCTTGAAGCTTATAATGAAGATGCTTTGTTCATAGATATTATTGGCGAATATAATAATAGTAAATGTATATTAAAATTAAAAATGAAAGCTGATAATTGGACGATTGATAA
>CALEBD010000009.1 GCA_937944945.1 uncultured Clostridium sp.
CTATAGAAATGATTGTATAAGCTGCCCTTAGTGAGCAAGCTCCCACGGTCATCTTGCACAATCATTTCTGCATGGCTGAACTGTTATAACTTCATAATAAACGCATGTGAATATTTGGAATTATTTACAAAAACTGACAATAAATCTGATAAAACAACAATAAAGATGATGAAATTGAAAAATAAAAAGAAAATTGCAAAAATGTGTTGACAAATTAAAACGATCTGTTATAATAAAGACATAAACAAGAGATATCTTTCACATAGATAATCTAAAGCAAAGGAGGTACAGTCCACCGGAAACATAATTTAAACTTCAAAAAACGATACTAAGCATAGGAGGTACGGTCCAATCTACATTTAAAGTTTTTATTCATGATTCTATGAAAGGAAGGTACAGTCCAATTTTCACTTAAAGAATCAATTATTTTTTTAGTATTCTTTTCATTTATTTTTATTCCATATTCCTCTAGTTGACCTAGTTTATCTGGGTTATTACTTAAAAGTCTTATACTATGTATTCCTAAATCTTTTAATATTTGAGCAGCCATATTAAAATCTCTCAAATCATTTTCAAATCCTAAAACTAAATTTGCCTCTATTGTATCGTATCCCTTATCTTGCATATGATAAGCTCTAATTTTATTTATAAGACCGATTCCTCGTCCCTCTTGTCTAAGGTAGATTACAAGTCCGCTTCCATTTTTAGCAATTGCCTCCATAGCAGAGTTTAATTGTTTTCCACAATCACATTTTATTGAGTGAAAAGCATCCCCAGTTAAACACTCTGAATGTACTCTAACTAATACATCTTCACTGTCTAAATCTCCATATTTAAGGGCTACATGTTCTTCACCGTTGTATTTATCTCTATATCCGATTATTTCAAATATTCCGTAACTTGTCGGTAATTTTGCACTACTAACTCTCTCTGCTGTTATCTCTGTAATTTTTCTATATTTAATTAAATCAGCTATAGTTATTATTTTTAAATCATGCTCGTCTTTAAATTTCATTAAATCATCTACTCTAGCCATTGTTCCATCTTCTTTTAAAATTTCACATATAACGCCTACTGGTGAAAATCCTGCAATTTTTGCTAAGTCTACTGCAGCCTCTGTATGTCCATTTCTAACAAGAACACCACCGTCTTTTGCTACTAATGGAAACATATGACCAGGTGTATTAAAATCTGATTCTTTTGCATCTTTATTTACAAACTGTCTTATTGTCTCGCATCTATCAAATGCTGATATTCCTGTTGTTGTATTTGTTCCATCTATAGAAATAGTAAATGCTGTTTTAAAAGAATCTGTGTTATTTCTGACCATAAGTGGTAGATTTATTTGATCAAATTTTTCTTTTAAAGCAGGCATACATATAAGCCCTCTACCGTATTTAGTCATAAAGTTTATCGCTTCTGGTGTAACTTTATCAGCGGCCATAAGTAAATCGCCCTCATTTTCTCTGTCTTCATCATCTACAACAATTATCATTTTTCCTTGTTTTAAATCTTCTATCGCTTCTAATACTGTATTAAATCTTCTCATAAAATCACCCCTATATTATTAAAATCCATTTTTCATTAGAAAATCTAAATCTATATTACTTTTATTTTTTTCTTTTTCACCTTCATTAAAATTTATCATAAATCTCTTTACATACTTACCAATAATATCACTTTCTAAATTTACTAAGTCTCCTACCTTTTTTTCTAAAAGCGTTGTACTTTCTTTTGTGTGAGGTATTATTGATACTTTTAGGATTTTTTTATCTACAAAAGCTACCGTAAGACTTACGCCATCTATAGTTATTGAGCCTTTATAAACGACATAATCTAAAAAGCTTTCATCAGATTTTATACTAATCCAAACTGCATTTTCTTCTTTTTTAAAATCTATTATTGTTCCTGTTGTATCGACGTGACCTGTAACTATATGTCCTCCAAATCTCGATGATAAGCTCATAGCTCTTTCCAGATTTACTTTTGAATTTCTTGTTAATGTGCTTAAATTTGTCGCTCTTACAGTTTCCATCATCACATCTGCTACAAATTCATTTTGAAATACTTCACAAACTGTTAAGCATACTCCATTAACCGCTATAGAATCACCTAGATTTACATCTTCTAAAACTTTATTTGCACAAATTCTTATCTTCCCACTTTTACCACTCGCCGTAATATTTTTAACTATTCCGACTTCTTCGACAATTCCAGTAAACATAATACCTCCTCTCTGTAATCAAATTTATTTAATTACATCTGCCTCTATCAAAATATCATTATCTATCATTGTTGTATTTGTAATATGTAAGTTTGTTGCATCACTCAAACTCTCAATTCCCATTCCAGATACAAAACTAGGTGCATCCTTTCCTCCTATTATCTTCGGAGCCATAAATATTTTAACTTTATCAACTAAATTTTTTCTAAATAAACTGTCATTTAAAGTCGCTCCACCTTCGACTAATACTGAATCTATTTTTAATTCACCCAATTTTTTTATTACAAAATTTAAATCTACTCCTGATTCATCTTTTGGTGAAATATATACATCTACATTGTTTTCTTTGAGTAAGTTTATCTTGCTTAAGTCGTTTTTGCATGTAAAAATTATTG
>CALEBD010000010.1 GCA_937944945.1 uncultured Clostridium sp.
TGATGTTTGAAGGTCATAGTTTTAATGTAGATATTGAAACAGATTTATTAAAGGCTTGTAAGATTTTATCTAGAAGAACATTAAATCTATATGACATTTGTTTTAATCTAAGAAGAAAAAGTTCAGAGGTCTTATCTTTCTTACCAGTCCTTAGAGATGCCGTAGTAATGAATGTAGCTGAACATAGTTTACAGTTCCAATCTACAATATTAAATTCAGAATTAAGACTAGGTAAATTAGGTTTTAAAGGTGCTATAGGTTGGTTGAATTATATAAAACATCAACAGGCTGTCCTTACAGAAAGAATAGAGAATGCAGAATCAGGCTTAATGGTAATAGACTCTTTAGATAAATCAGAAGAGTTATTGTCTACACTAGAAACTCTTTATATTCCATTAGCTAGTTATGATTTACCACCAATGGATGAATCTACTCCAATGTTAAGACACAGATTAACAGTTATATGTGCTAATGAAAATGTTGGTAAAACTAAGATTAGTACAAATTGTGTAGGTAATTTATTAATTGCTGGTAATAGAGTTGTAATAATGTGTGGTGAAAATACTATGCCTTTAGTTTACGCCTCTGTTTTATCAAATTATATTTACAAGAAACATGGTTTAAGAATCTCAGCTGAAATGGTAGCTAAGAGAAATTCTTTACCAGAAGATAAAAAGAAACTTGTAAACCTAACATCAGCTGAGTTATCATCTAGTGGAAAATTAATTTTAAAAGACAGTTTTAGTTACAATAACTTCTACGATGAAGTAGTAACTATTTATGATAAAACACCTTTTGACGCATTAATCATTGACCACTCTATGGCATTATTAGGTACTGGTAATGATACAGAGAACATAACCAATCTAGCTAAACAGGCTAGAGAATTTAAGAAGGCTTATCCTGTTTATGTTCAAATATTATCACATCTATCTGTTACTGCAAAAGATGCAATATCTAAAGGTAAAGTTGTAGATAATTCACCTACTAAGAGTAGTAGTGTTCTTTCAGCAGAAGCTGATGATATAATGTTACTTATAGATAATCCTATCTTAGCTAAGCAAAATCTTTTAGCGATTTATAACTACAAACGTAGAGGAGCTCAAAGAATTTTAGAGAACATGATAGTTCGTAAAAAGTTTGATGTATCTAGTTATTATTATGACCCTGCTTTACAAAATTCTATTGATGGAATTGATTTAACAGCAGAACAAGTTTTACAGGATATAGATGAACTTCATAAAGTAGATGATGTTTCAGATGATGATGATTTTGATGATGAAAACATAGAATGGTTAGATGATGAAGATGAAGATTATGAAGACGATATGTAATTTGACAGGAGTGATTTTATGTTAGAAGAAAAAATGTCAACACTAAACTCATTTGTAGTAACAACTAAACATCATGCAAGAGAATTTAATATAGATTTAAATGGTATCTATGTGACACAAAATTATTTTGCTGATAAATTAAATGAAGTTGATTTTATAGTAATAAGCGAAACAGTTTTAAAACCTGAAGTTAAAGTTGAATTTGAGTTATTACTAGGTTCTAAATTTTTACCATACACAGTAAAATATATGACAAACTCTGAATTTATAAATTCGGGTTTAAATAATATTTGTACTACGGTATGGCATTCTTAGATTATAATGACATATTAAGAAATCAACTTACAGTTAAAGAAACCAAGAGCACATTTGAACATATAGCTAACGATTTAGTTTGGACTTTAAGAAGATATGAAAAGATAGCAAAAGATTCTAAAGTGGATATTAAATTTAAAAGAACCTATATACGTTCTTTGGTTTTAATTGACTGTGAAATAATAGAAAACTGTATGGTAATAATTGGGCAACATATAGATAAACGAGGTTATCGTGTAATAAACCTTAGTTATCCTGAGTTAATAAAAACATTTAAATTTTGTATTTCAGAGAGTTTAAATATTGGAACTGAAGAGTTAGATAAACTCAACAGTAGTATGGCATTTTTATTACAACTCAACAGAAGAAGAAATGTTTTAGTTCATGGGATTTATGAGAATGAAGCTGGTAAGAATGAAGCTCAAGAAGAACTTCTTACTTACCTAAATCAGTTAGACACATTAAAAAGTTTATTTAATACTCTTTTAAAGTATCACCCAAATCGTATTCCTATTTTGGATGAAAAGTGTGCTAACATGAAAGTATTTAATTAAGTATTTATTAATCTTAATAAGGGATATCTATATGGTATCTCTAATTTAGGGTTAATAAAACCTATCAATTATTTAAGGAGAAAAATTATGTTTAAAAATTTAGTATTTACTGCAACTGTATTATGTTTATTATCGATAGCTGTAATGCCAATGGGTAGTTCTGTTTATTCATATAAAAGAATAGATAGTGAAAATCCTATTGCAGAAGAAATGACAGTAGACTTATTACAAAGAACAGATTTAGACGCATTAAGTACTTATGAAATTTAGTAGCCTTCACTTAAACATTAATATAACTGATTATTGAAAGTTGAGAGCATGTAAATGTGTTCTCTTCTTTGAGTAATTAAGGAGGATGATTGAAGTGGAAGAACCTTTTAAAGATAAGGAACAGAAAACTTTTTGTAGTCGTAGTTTAAACTTAGGTTTACTTGCAACTATAATGCTTACTATAGCATATGGTTTCTATTCAGGAATTTATTTAAAATCTTATATTTCTCTTATAGGAGTTGCTACACTTTACATTATTTCTTGTGCTTTTACACTAAATGCTTTTGCAGACAAGTTGTATAAAGATATTAAAGAGTTAACTTTAGTAGATAAGTTATTCTTCCTAGCAATAGGCATAGGTTTTTGTAGCTTAGTCTTAGTGATTTTCTCTTTCTTAAAAACAAAATTTGTTATAACTATTTTAAGTTATAATTGCTTATTAGATATAGCAATCTTACTCTTTAAAAAAGAATTAAGTAACTTAGGAAATAACAAGTTAACTTTACTTTTAAGAAAAGTAACTTTTATATTACTTGCTGTACTTTTATTACTTCTACTTTACTGTTTTATAACAAGCAATATTCCTTTATTAATCTTTATTTTTGTGGATATACTATCACTTTGTTTAGTACAGATATAATCTGTTTTGAATTAAATGCGTTTTATATTGAAGAAATAAAACAGTCATTGAATTTTATGTAGTGTTATAGTAACTTGAAAATAAAAGAACAAAGGAAATTAAAAAATTTCTTAGTTGCTGTTTTTATTTATCAAGGATTTATTAATTTTGGTTACACAACCTTAATTAAACATTATTAGTATATTTAGAGAGTATCTATACGGTATTCTCTATAGTGTACTAATATTCATATTAGTAGGAGTGATGAATTATGAAAACAAGAAATGCTAAAATATTCCAAGCTACAGGATTATTTGTAGTATTGGGTTTTGTATTATATGCTAGTTTCACAGGGTTAAAACCTAGTGATGTTGAAAAATCAGTTGATGAAGCTAAAGCTAAATATAATGAGTTTTCAGAAAATTATAGTAAAGCAGAAAAAGAATATCATAAAACTTATTATTCAGAAACAGAAGTAGAACCATACTCAGGTGCAGAAAAGATGAACAAAGATGAAGAAGATTCTACAAGCACTCATGACATAGCATCAAATTCTGATGATACAAGTGTTTATCATGACGACAATTCAACTGCAGAGAAAGCTGAAGAAGAACAAACATTTATTGATGGTAAAAAGTTTGAAGTTGTGATTGGAGAAAGTTGTGATAGAATTCATGAGAATGCACATAAAATGGTAAAGATGTTAGATAATGCTTATGGTAACTATAAAGATATGGATATGAAAAAGTTTAAAGAATATGCTGAAATTGTAAAAGGTGAATATGAATTTGTAATGAGTGCACCTTTCCCTTTAGAACATGAAAGCACTAGAAATGCTTTAAATGTTTATGGGTATGAAATAGATATTGCAATCGATGACTTTATCTCTAATGCTAAGAAAGCAGATGCAGATGCTTATGTTGAATTATCTGATAAATTACAAACATTATATAATTCAACAAATAATATTTTTGGTGGATACAGATTAAATTATTAATAAAGGGGATTAGAATTAGTCCCTTTAACTTAGTACTTTAGTCAGTACTAAAATAAATGTCTTTCTTGCATAAAGTGGTGGGCTTGTTCCCCTATTTCAATCCCACCCTATAAATTTAATTAAAACTTATTATAGTTAGTAAGTTTTAATTAGGTTTATAGAAGCCAACTATATACCTAAAAGTTTCTCATTTCGTACTGTACTTCCCTGCAGTATAACGTTTGTTTTATTACAAACTAACCATTTGATGTTTTTTGTGAGTTTGCATTTAAACTCACCCCTTTGAAATTTAATCTTAGGGTATTTACTTATAGAGTAAAATACCCTAACACTAGGTTTCACTTAGGGACTTAGAACATCACAATAACTCCTTATGTCGTGGGTGTTTATGTGTTTTCACCCACGACCTGTTGAACTTAAGATAATAAAAAGATATATCCGTGATAATATAGTAGATTACTTATGATTATTAGAATGAATTTATTCAATTAAAAATAATTAAATTAAATCATGGAGGGTTTTATTATGGAAAAAATGTTAAGAAGAAGTTTTACAGAATTTTTAGGAGAATTATTTATTAAGGACAAATTGGACGAAGAATTAAGAAATACTTCTAGATATATACTTGAGGATTCTAATCCAGTATCAATCAAATTCAGTAGTGCAAAATCAGATAATTTATTATTCGCAGAAAATCATAGTAACCAAATGAGAATTTACAAAGATAGGGAAGTTTCAGTTAAAGATGGTTATGTTACAGATACTGAGTTAGGCTACATAAATGTGCCTTTACACAAGTATTTGAATATGCTTAAGAGAGTTAATCATTCTGACAAGATAATTTTAAACTCAATTAAGTTTACTACAAATAGTGTGTATATAATTTAGTAATCAAGAATTAAAGAGCGTAGGGAGTTATAATAGAGATATTATAACTCCCTACCAGTATTATAATATATGTGGGGTGGTATTATGCGAATTATAGTTGTACTTGAAGAAAATGAAGCTTTAAGTTTAGCAAAAGATAGAGAATTCACTATAAGTGAGTTAAAAGATGATTATAATAAATGTTTCTTAGAAAACATAAAAGAATATCTTAATGATAATACAGGTTATGATGATAATCCTATAGTAGGTATGGCTTATATAGATGGTAATAGATGCGATTTAAGAAAACATTTTGATTATGTACCAAACTTTATCGGTACTTCAGCAGGTGATTATATACTAGAAATAGAATTGCCAAGTGATGAAGCAGTTTTTATGAAATATGATGACTTTCTAGAATTGGAAAGCGAGGGTGATGTAATACCTGAAGGTGATGAATTATATAAAGAGGATATTTTAGACAAGTTGAGTTTAAGATTACCCGATACAGATTACGATACTTATGTATGTTTTATTCCTAAAATAAGAATAAACCAATGTAAATGTTTTGTTGTTGTTTCAGATGATTGGTCTTCAGAGGAAAAACAATTAGGTAGTATTCCTATGCTTAAAGTAAATAAGTTGAGTGCGTTTGGTTAATGAATATTAAATTAATAATAATTGTAATAACAGTTATTTATTGTATATCTTTTATATTGGATGCTATAAAACAAGTCTATTTCAAAAAGACTGGTCCGTATAGAAAATATAAAAAACAACAACATAAGATAGAGAATCTAGAAAGAGAATGTAGGTTAATGCAAGATGAAATTAGACGTGGTATTCGTTAACTTAGTATCTTTATTGGTAATTATAATTTTCTTTTCACTTAGTAGATTATTGATAAAGATACTTAATACATATTACTTAAGAAAAATAGAAGATTTAGAAAAGGAAGAAAGAAAATTATATCGAAAATTACTCATGTTTCATTCCTATTTAAAGAACAAGTAGGATAGTAAATTAATACAGTGGGAGGTTAGGTTAAATGCATGAGATAAAAGAAATGAAAGTGAGTTCTACAGGTTCGCCATCACAATTAGCTACGGCAGTTCTGATGGCACTAAATCAAGGTAATAACGTAAAATTAACAGCAATAGGTGAAGCTGTTAAAAATATTGCAAAGGCTGTAGCTTTTGTAAATAAGTTTAATAGCAATAATTTAAACTTAAGATTTACACCAAACTGTGAATACATTACTGCTTCAAATACAAAGGAATCAGTAAGTGCAATTACATTTTTAATAGAGAATTTGTCTGACACAAACATTAAAGAAGTTAAAGAAGATTCAGATAGAGTAATAGTTCCTATTCTTAATAGTCTGACTCTTATAAAAGATTCTATAAATGAATATGCACAAAAAGGTTATAAAGTGGTTTCTATGTGTCCTATAGTAAAAGATGGTAGAACATCCTGTGTATATGTATTATTTGAAAGGTAGGTATAATTATGGGTATTTTATGGGAAGGAAAGAAACAAATATTAGGTAAACCTTGGACCTTTACAAAGTACAGTTTAGATGAAGAAATGTTATATGTCAGAAAAGGTATGTTATCTATAAACGAAGAGCAAGTAGCATTATATAGAATCATAGATATATCAATGCAACAAACTTTAATAGACAGATTATTTAACCAAGGAACATTAACATTAAATACTACAGATGCAAATGAAAGAACTATACTATTAGAGAAGATATCTAATCCTAGTAGGGTCAAAAACATTATAAACAATAATGTTGAAAAATGCAGAAGAAAGGTTAACATTTCAACAAATGAGTTTTACAACCCTGCACAAATAAACAACATGGATAATAGATATCAAGATTGGTAAATGTTAAAAATTGAAAAGACGACTTCATATAAAAACTTTAAAACTTGGATACTTCCTATTATCCTAAGTTTAATATTTGTAAGATTTTTAAATACTTTTGTATTTATTGTAGCTTACATACCTAGTGCTTCAATGCGTGACACTTTAATAGAAGGTGATAGAGTATTCTGTGTAAATCCATTTTTTCTAGAAGAGTTACAGCGTGGAGATATTGTAGTATTTACACCTAAAGACGCTGATGCCTATATGGCAGGTACTAATGGATATTGGATAAAAAGAATAATAGGAGTTCCAGGTGATAAAGTAAGGATTGAGTCGGGTAAGTTATATATAAATGGTGAATTACAGGATGAATCTTATGTTACTTATAATGAGGATTACACAGGAAGTTTTGTAATTCAAAAAGGTAAGTATTTAGTGTTAGGTGATAATAGAGCAGATTCATTTGATGGAAGAAAGTGGACTAATCCTTATATAGACGAAAGTCAGATAAAGTTTAAAGCAATAATAAAACTTTATCCCTTTAATAAAATGACAAAATTATAATATTGAAAGAGGTGGGTATTAATAAATGTATGTAGAGAGTGTTTATGTAAAAATTAAAGGTGAGGAGAAAACTAGAGATGGGTACTATATTGGAATAACTGATAATGCAGAAGTTTCAACTATATTGGACACATCATATAAACCAATACCTGCAGAAGATATTGAAGAGGTTTTCTCTAATTCAGGTGATGTACAATTTAGGTGTACAAGTGCAGAGGACAGCAAATACTATTCTAAAAAATATAAAACTAGAAAGCTAGATGCTTTTAATTAGTTTAACTAGTATGGTGTAAAATGAGATTAACTTGTTGTAATGATTTTATGAGATATAGAGGTACAACAAAAGATAATTATAGTAATATAGAGACGTTTAAATGTATACATTGTAACAAAATTATAAAAGTAAAAAGACATATTTGCGGAGAGATTGAAATTATCCTTATATAAGGATTCAATCTCTCATTACATATTTATAATAGTATTACAAGGAGATATCTAACATGACTAATCAAAAAGATTTAATTAGTAAAAATGATGAAAGCATACTTAAAGACACCCAACCTAAAAATATAACAATAGATGATGTTTTAGAATTCATAGAAAAGAATGGTGAAGTTTATAGTTATAAAATAATGAAGGCATTGGAGAAGTTTGATAATAGAGGTGTATCTGTAGAAGATGTAGTATCTGAAAACAGAAATATGTACGAGAGGTTATCTAAATTGTGATAACATTAAATAAATTATGTATGATTAACGAATTTTAGGCAAACAGTTTGGTGGGGTTGTGTAGGCTTAAAGATGATTACTTAAAGAATCTTTTATATGTTGTGAAAAATAATTATAAAAAGGGAGAGAATATTTATGAGAAAGAAATTTATAATAGGAGTAATCCTAGCATTTGGTTTAAGTTTAAACTTAGTAGCATGTACCTCAAATACAGCTAAAGAACCTAACAATATCGAAATATCTAACGAAAGTTCTTCTACTGAAAATAATGTAGAGAATACAGAATCTAGTAGTTCTTCATCAGATATTTTTGAAGGATACAAATTGATAGAAGTTGATGGTGGAGATTTATCGGGTAATAGAGAACCTAATGTTGTAGTTGATATTGGATTTGGTGATAGAGAGTATTGGGCTTTTACAAATGAATATGGTCAACTAGTAAGAGTAATAGCAAAAGAAATTATTTTACAAGATGATTCTAAAGAACCTGTTACGTCTGATGGTCGCTATTATAGGGACGAAGCTAAAGTTCCTGGTGTAGAAAGTAAAGATTTAGATGAAGGGCTTGTTATAGCAGATTCACTTGGTGGTGTATCAAATGCCTATAATATAACACCACAGAACAGTACATTAAATAGACATGGTGACCAAGCGTATATGGAAAAGGTTATAAGAGAAGCAGGTGGATGCACAGATTTTGAAGCTATAATAACTTACCCTAATAATGAAACTCAAATACCTAGTCACTATAGTTTTACTTATACTTTAAAAGGTAATGTTATTAATGATGCATTTGATAATGTTAACCCTGAAGGAAGTTCTTCTGTTGAGAGTAAAGATGATTATACAGCTCAATCTAGTAGTGCTTCATCAGATATTGTTTATTGGACTCCTAGCGGTAAGAGTTATCATAAAAACAAGAATTGTTCTACTTTAAGTAGAAGTAAGACGATATTAGAAGGTTCTATATCTGAAAGTGGAAAATCAGACCCATGTGATGTGTGTAACTAATTAGAGTATTAAAAATTAATTTAACATTATAAAATAAATGGTATAAAGAGGTGTATTATGGGATTAGATGTGTGTAATGCTTTTGATAAAGTTAGTGAAGGAGTCAATAACACTGTTAATAAAAGAAATTTAGAATATTATAGAGGTATAAATAAAATTTGTATATTAACATTTGAGGGTACTATTCATTTAGTTAAAACAAATCATACAACATGTAAAGCTTGTTGGAATGATATTATGCAAAAAGGTTATGTGGAAGTTATGGTAGATACTAGTAAAGGACAAAGAGAACGTATATTACATGCTTCCTTAGTAAAAGAAATGTTTTTGGGTAGTAATAGTCTTTAAATCGGAGTATATTTATGAGTGTAAATTATATGGAGCTATTTGGGTTAGCAGATTATTACGGTTTCAACGAAACCAATGAATTATACAGTAAACTTAATTGTGATGTAAACCTAATAACTTTTCAAAGTTTAGATGTAATAAAGATATTATTGAAGAATAAGGTTTATATTTCAGACCCAAGTAAAGCTAGAGAAAAACAAGACTATGATGCAGATATAGAGCAATTGGGTGGACATACACCTGTATGGTGTTTTTCACCGTTTAACAAAGATTTTGGGTATCGTACTGAATTTCATAAAGGGCATTTTAGAAGTGGTGGAATTTTTACTGTATTTTCTAATGAAATGTGTTTACAAAACTCAGATGGTTTTAATAGACTTTTCATGTTAGAATTAAGAGTGTCTAGTAGCATAATAAAGGTGGGTGTAACACGTAACGGTTATGAAGGTGCTGTTGTAATTCCTAAAATAGAAATAGATAATTTAGTAGCTGTATATAAGTACCAATATAGGATTAATAAAATAACAAAAGAAAGTATCCCTTATATAAAAGTATTAAAGATATTTAAAGATAATAGTTTATTTAATACTGATTTTGAATTCGAATCCAATATGGAACGTCTTAAAAGATTATATTTAGATAAGAAATAAAAGCAAGATAAATTAAATGTGACAGATTAGATTGAGAAAACTTAATACAATTAATACAGTTAAAGAGTATCTATACGGTACTCTGTATAGTGTATTAATTATACTTAACTCAGAGGTGATTATATGTATATAGGTAGGGCGTTTACGGAATCGGAAAATCTAATACGGAATAAAATAAGACGAATATTAGATATTGATGGTGTACAGGCTTGTTTTATTTTTGGTAGTTTTTGTACAGATAAATTTAGAGAAGATTCTGATATAGACATTGCTATACTAACAAATTTAAAAATAACAGAGATTTATTCGTTAACAAATACACTTGAGAAGAGAATACGGAAGAAAATTGATTTAATAGATGTTAGAAGTCTACCTAAAATATTTCAATTACAAATAACACATAGGTCAGATATATTATTTTGTAACAATGACATTTTATTAGATGATTTTTATGACGAAGTTCAACTTTGGTATAAGACAGAATTCAGATTATGGAAAGCTTGGCAGGAGGCTGAATGGTGATGGTGAAAATAAATAATATGAGATTAAATGATTTAATTTATAATCTTGAAGAGTGTTTAGAGGATATAAATTTTGCAATAGAAAAATTAGAGGCTACAGATGAAAATGTTATGATGTTGCGTATGATAAATAATTCAATAAGATGTGGTATAGCTTCAATCTTCACTAATTGTGAAGATTATCTAGGTATGATATTAAAAAAGAATGGTGTTGGTGTAACTGATAAGTCATTAAGAGATTGTTTAAGAATATCAATAGAACAGGAATTAATAGAATCTAATTTCGGAAATTGTATAATAAAAGCTATAAAAATGAGAAATTCTTTTTCACACAGATATAACGTGCCAACAACAGAGGAACTTATAAATTTTTACACTGAAAATAAAGAAAATTTTTACAAACAGTTAGAGTTTATGAAAAGTCTTAGTTCAATAAATATCTCTTATTGTGATGTATTTGATTTTTAAGTACTAAGCATTTAGAGTTTTGTGAACAGTCTGTAACTGTATATTGTCCATATATAGACTTGATTAAAAGATTTGATTTTTATGGTGAAGTTTATATTTAAATTAGTTGAGAAATAGAGGGGATGGTTTGTATTGTCTTTGCGTAGAATCGATGTGTTTAGCGGAACAACAGCTCCTAGTATTAATAATGATAATATGATTTATAACCTAGGTGTTAACCTACCCAATAGTTCTACTGGAGTCCTAGCTAAAGGTTTAATTAAGATTAATGATAATTTATACTTGACTAAAACCGGTTCTTTTAAGAAACCTAGATTTTCAAAATTAGAACCAGTAATAGAAGTTATCTGTTGTGAGATTATAAAACTTCTAGGTATATCTTGTGCAAATTATAGTTTAAAAGAGTTGAATATTTCAGGTAATGCTTATTGGAAACAGCAAAAAGTTTTATGTAGTTTATCTGAAATTTTTTTAAATGAAAATGAATCTTTAGTTAGTGCAAGCAAATTATTAAATGTTAAGAATGCTAGAGTTTCTTACTCAGACCTAGTAAAAGTTTTTAATAAGTTGGATATTAATAACATGTTAGTGGTTGATTATTTAATAAATAATACAGATAGACATTTAAGGAATTTTGCATTAATAGTTAATAAAGATGATAGTTCTTCTAGATTTGCTCCTTTATTTGACCATGGATTTAGTTTAGGTCAAGACATTGATGGTGATTATTTAGAAGAAGAGCAAGATGATTTTTGTTATGTCTATGATGAATGTGATTATGCTAAGTGTTGTGGATTAACAAATTATAGTCAGATTAGTAATGTTGATTTCACTTCAGTAAAGCTAGATATTAACCAAGATGATTTATTTAACATTATTGATAGGTATGCAGAATTTATCCCTAGTTACAGAGTGGAGTTTATAAA
Source organism: uncultured Clostridium sp. (assembly GCA_937944945.1). Taxonomy (GTDB): domain Bacteria; phylum Bacillota; class Clostridia; order Peptostreptococcales; family Peptostreptococcaceae; genus Intestinibacter. The sequence goes on from CALEBD010000010.1 coordinate 12,048, forward strand.
GTACCTACTGGAAAGGAGATTAAATTATGCGAGAAAGATTTTTCTAAAAGAGAAGGGATTTACTTTAGGAGAGATTATTAGAGAGGATGGTCAGTTTTCATTTATCTTAAGAAAGCCAGATATTAACAGTCCTAATGTAAACCCTAGTACAGGCTGTTACCCTAGTTCCTATTACCCTTGTGAGTTTTATTTGCTAGGTGCTAGAGGTTTTGATTATGAAGTTACTCATCAAAACATTTTAGATTTCTTTGAGAATAGAGCAATGGATAAGAATAGAGAGGGTATAGATGAATACTTGTATAGTCTAGGTCTTAGTGAGTGGGATGGTTGGGAGATATGTAGAAGAACCAAAGCTATAAACTTTGAAGATTTTCATTGGATAACTCAAGATGAAAATGAGGATTATAGAGAAGTTCTAGCAAGGTGGTAATCAAGATGATTTGGAGGTACAATTGAAGTGTTAAAAAATAATATTAGTAATTTTATTATTGTATTTATTATTAAATAGTGTGATAGTTCGTAAAAATGCTAATGCAATTGATGCAGTTTATAAAGCAGGTTGTAAGAATCTAGGGTGGAGTTTTCCTAAATGTATAGTATTTATAGTTTTCTTATTTAGTGCTATTTTCATCTTTGGTTTTAAGAATTTAGATTATGGTAGTAGTAATGAATTAGATAATAAAGTAAATGAAGTTATTAGAGAGAACAACCCCGATAAGTTTATTTAATATAGTTGAAGGTTATTTAAATGTGTTACTGCGAATTCTATTAACAAACAAAACTATAAATTGGGAGTTGATAAAATGTCAATGTTCAAAAAGAATAGATTAAAAAGAATAGCATCAGAGACAGTTTCTATCATAGATAAAGGTTTCTATAGAACAAGTGAAGATAAAGATATTGATATTTCAAATGCTGTAGCTTGCAGTAAAGATTATACTTTTATTTACGAATTAAAAGAAGGTTTTAATGATGTAGTTTTAAATAAAAGAAAACCTAGAAATCTAAACATAGTATTATCTAAAAGATTTACCTATGAAGCTATGACAGAGTATAAAAGAACATTTAAAGATTGTAGTTTATTTGTATTAAATTTTGCTAGTGCAAAAAATCCTGGTGGGGGTTTCCTAGGTGGAAGTAATGCACAAGAAGAATCTTTATCTAGGGTTAGTGGTTTATATAAAGCTATATCAAGTAAGCAAGAGTTTTATGAGAAAAGTAGAAAAAATCCTCGTAAAGGTCTTTATTATAATATGGCTATTTATTCACCAAGTGTACCGTTTATAAGAGATTACAGGAATGAGGATTTATTTATAGAACCTGTGTTTGCAAATGTGATTACTTGTGCCGCAGTTAATAATGCTATTGTTTCTGCAACACCTATAAATGACCAGTTGGTGAAAGTAGAAATGGTAAATAGAATAAAAACTATAATAGAAGTATTTCTAAATCAAGCAAATCCTAATAAAAAGAATGTGTTAATATTAGGTGCTTTTGGTTGTGGGGTATTCAGAAATAATCCCAGTCAAGTAGCTAAATCATTTAATTATGTTTTAGATTTTTATAAAGAAGAGTTAAGTAAGTTAGATTTAATTGTAGACTTTGCTATACCAGATGATAAGAACCTTTATGAATTTAAAAGGTGGGTGTAATAATCACTTTAAAGGACGATATGTAACCCTTTGCTTTATCACTATATTAGTAGTCTTAAATAATAACCTAACATCTAACAAGGAAACTTGGAGTAGAGTTTTGAAAATCCCAAGAAACTTATTGTCTGATGTAGGAAACTATCTAGGTAAGCTCTAATAAGATATTAATAGTAATTTAAAGGAGAAATTAAAAATGAAGTACAGTGTTAAAGAATTAGTAAAATCTAGAAGACCAGTGGAATTTACATTCTTTTATGGCGGAACATTTAGTCAATGGAAACGTTGCTCATTTGTTGAAGATGGTGTAAAATTTAATTGTGCAGAGCAATATATGATGTACCATAAAGCTAAATTATTTGGAGATAATGGAATAGCTAAACAGATTTTAGAATCAACGAACCCTAAAGAGCAGAAACAACTTGGTAGACTGGTTAGTAACTTTGATGAGAATATTTGGAACGAACATAAATATGAAATAGTTAAAAGAGGTAATACACTAAAATTTTCTCAGAATCCTAGCATAAAGAAGGAATTAATGTCTACAAGAACTTCAATTTTAGTAGAAGCTAGTCCTTATGATAGAGTGTGGGGAATCGGTATAGGTGAGTTAGATAATAGAAGATTTAACCCTAGTAATTGGCGTGGTGAGAATCTTTTAGGATTTGCTTTAACTGAAGTTAGGGAAATGTTTAAAAATAATTAATTATAGATATAGATTAACTGATAAAGGAAAAGAATTTCTAGC
>CALEBD010000011.1 GCA_937944945.1 uncultured Clostridium sp.
CATATCAATAGATATAATAATACAATATAATGTTACTAAAATAATTATAATGGATAATACAATTTTTAATGTTTTCTTACAAAATTTTACTACTAATAACATTGCTATAATTAATAAGATAAAAATTCCTAACATATTTTTTCCTTTCTAAATTATTACTTTTGATACTTTATTTACCAAACTCTCTGGCATTGTTCCTGTGAAATTTGTTGCCAAATTGTTTTGTATCTCAAATGTATTGGCTGTCTCCTTACTTGAATTTTGTCTTGCAATTGATGTAGCTTTTTTAATTGAAATTCCACTCAGTACAGCTGTAGCTATACAAAATAGAATAAAGAACATAAGAATACTTTTCTTTTTCTTTCGGGTTATATATAATACCGCTCTTTTAAAAGAACCCATTTTTTTACCTCCTTGTTTTATAATTTTTAGAAATTTTCATAATAAATATTTTAGACTTTGTGTCAGTCACTTTATTTATCTAAGATAGATTTTAAGTTTCCAATATGAAATATTTATGAAATGAATATAAAATTTTAATATTTTTTGTATAAAAAAACTACTAAGCCCTAAAACTTAGTAGTCACTTATCTTTATCTTAAATTTTAAAAGTACTTTTAATAAAAATTATATCTCAACTTCCATCTCTGCATATTGTTCTAATCCTAATTTGTTTAATTGTTCATCTACTGCTTCACCCTTTTCTACCACTCCTTGATTTACTAAATAAAGTAATCTTGAGCCAAGAGATTTAATTTGGGCAGCTTTATCAAATTACTGTTTTCTCCTCCAAATGGTAAATCTGGTGATATACAGACTTTCCCTGTGTGTAAAACGTGAATTTTTATCTCGTCCATATTCTTATCCTCCTGAAATTAGCTTCTATAAATTATTCTTTATCACATATTTTTTTATATCCATAGTTCACTTTTATTGTTTTTTTACTCTTTTATTATTTTTACTTCATTCTGATATTATTTTATACTATATGATTTTTATTTTCTGCTACAAAAAAGAGCAAAGTGTTTAAACTTTGCTCTTTTTTAAATTTCTATTAATCTCAGTGTTTGTGATACTATCTTAGCCAGACCGTTAATATTAACGTCATTAGGATTAGTTAGCCAAAAAGTATATCCTGCAATTACTTGAGATGCCACCATCTCCAAAATCAAATTGCAATTATCAGCATTATACAGACGATATTCACTCTCTAATAAATGATACTTCATTCCATCTTTCCATTTTTGAATAAATCTATTATTTATGTTGGCGATTAAAAATGCATAAAATACATCTTTATTTTTCTTTACATAATTAATTGTCTCTTGATAATATGATAAATAAACGTCCGACTTTATCTCCGTATTCATTAACTCCTCATTTAAATGCATCATCTGAGAAATATGATAATTTTCTATATCTTCTATAAGTTCATCTATATTTTTATAATATACATAAAACGTACTCCTAGCCACATTAGATACTTCAGTCAATTCCTTAACGCTGATTTTGTAAATGGGTTTTGTTTTCCACAACTTTATCAACCCATCAAACAATACCTTCTGTGCAGTAGTAATTTTTCCTGTTTTTAATTCATTAATTGATTTATAAGGATTTTCCATTGTAATACCTCTTTTACACATTTTTTGATATTCTATTATTTTGTGCTTACATAGAAATTTTATCAAAATTAAGAGGTATTTAAAATATTATATTTTTGTTATTATCTATAAACTTACTCATTATACCAAACGATATAATATATAATTTTCTTATAATTAAAAGAACTACTAAGAATAAACTCAGTAGTTCTTTGCTTTTTTATTTTCTAAATTCTTTATACATTTGTATCATTTCTTCGGCTAAAACTTTAATAGTTTCAGCTGACATCATCTGGTCTTCTGCATGCATTATTATCAACGAAAATTCGACTTTATCTCCAGATGCTTCTTGTTGTATTAATGATGAATGTGCATGATGTCCTTTTAGCATATATTCTGCTGATTCATTTAATTTAGCTTCGGCCTCTTCATAATTACCTTCTCTAGCAACTCTTAGCGCTTCTACTACTAATGATTTTGCCATCCCCACATTACTAATAATTTCAAATGCTATTAATTCCATACCTTCCATTTATGTCACCTCTAATTGTTAAATATTATGCTAATCCCTCAGTTGTATCTTTTTCTGAATTATCATCATCTACTTGTGATGCTTTGCCTGCTGCTATTACGAATGGTGCATAAATTAATACACTCACTGCTAAACATAGTACACCTATTAATAGTGCTAATACATTTCCTCCTGTTCCAAGGAATGGTATTAATGGACCTGGTGTTGTCCATGGAACACCATATGCTACTGGAGGAATTATTTTAAATATGCAAGTTGCTGAATATCCTATTATTATGTTTACTATTGGTGCTAAAACAAATGGAATTATATATATTGGATTTAGTATTATTGGTAATCCGAATATAACCATTTCATTTATATTGAATATCCCTGGTGCTAAAGAAAGTTTTGCAATACTTTTTTGATCTTTAGCTTTACTGAATAATATTAGTGCTATTACTAACCCTAGTGTAGCCCCTGAACCACCATAAGCTCCAAATGCATCAAATAATCCATTGAAAGTTACTGGGAAAGGTGCTCCCCAAGCAGTACCATGTTGAGCTGCATATAATACATTACTATTTACAGCTTCTGCAAACATTGTGTCACGAACTGCTGCTATTGTATTAGGACCATGTATACCCATTGCCCAAAGTATTTGGCATATAAATGCTAATACTATTACAGAACCTACATTTTGTCCTAATTTTGTTAGTGGTGATTGAAGTACTGTATAAACCCATTCATGTAATCCACCTGGTGCAACTTTTTTAATTAAGAAGTTTATTATTGAGAACGATAAAGTTATTAAAATTATAGGTATTAATACCTTAAATGATCTAGCTACTGCTGGAGGTACTTGTTCTGGCATTTTTATTTCTAGCTTTTCAGATTTTGATAAAATTGCCATAAGTTCCCCAACTACTAAACCAACTATTATCGCTACGAATAGACCTTGTGAGCCTAAAAATTTAGTTGTTAAATGATTTACATTATCTACCCCTACATAATCTGGATATATTATAAAGTAAACTGAAACTGCTGTTAAACCTGTTAACAAATCATCAGCTTTGAGTGTTTTGGCGAGATTTCTAGCAACTAAAAATACTATGAATATTGCTAATATATCTGCAGACCCTCTTAAAACAGGTGAGAATATATTTTGATACTCTGCAAAATTAGGAATTATTGACTCTAATTTAAGTAATTTTGCAACAAAACCATCTGGTGATAAGAAAACAAAGTTTAATAATACCATTAATGAACCTGCCATTGTTAATGGGAATGTAAGTATAAATGAATCTCTTACTGCACATATGTGCCTTTGTGAATTTAATTTAGCGGCAATTGGAACTAAGAATCTCTCTATACCCGCTTGGAATTTTTCCATTGTAGTCATATGTATACCCCCTAGATTTTTTATATTATTTTATTTTAGCTAATGTACTTTCAAGTATTCCTTTACCATCCATAATTCCATATTGTCTCATATCGATTACTTCTACTGGTATGCTTCCATTTGTAAGTTTTTCTACTTGTGGTTTTTGAAAACGTACTTGAGGCCCTAAAAGTACTATATCTACATCATTTATTACACTTGAGCATTCTGCTATTGCTAATGCATTTATTTCTACTTCTTCCCCGCATTCTTTAGCTGCATCTCTCATTTTATTAACTAGTAAACTAGTTGACATTCCTGCTGAACAAACTAATAATATTTTTTTCATAATAACCCTCCTGATTTTTAAACCTTTTATTTTAATTTTTATTTTGTATGTTGAATATTATATTTTGTATTCTTATAAATTTTCTCCATTGCTGCTTATAACATCTTTGTACCAATAGAAACTTTTTTTCTTAATTCTTCTTAAATCTTTTTCATCATTTTCATCTCTATCTACATATACAAAGCCATAACGTTTTTGATAACCATTTAACCAACTTAGTAAATCAGTAAATGACCATGTGCAGTAGCCTAGAAGTTCTACCCCATCTGTTATTGCTTCTTTACATGCATTAACATGGTCGCTTAAGTATTTTATTCTATAATCATCATTAACAATATCGTTTTCCTCAAGCTTATCAAATTCTCCTAGACCATTCTCTGTAATTAATATAGGTAGACCATATCTGCTTGTTAACCTTCTTAGACCTATTCTTAATCCAGTGGAGTCTATTGCCCAGTCCCAGTTAGTAGTTTCTAAATATGGATTTTTTGTATTTTTATAAACACCTGGTATACCGTTTTCCTTGGTTGTACCTTTTTTCCCTGTAGTATTCATTTCTTCAGATAATCCTACACCATCTAATGGATTAGCTTTAACAGTTGCTGTTTGATAATAGTTTATACCTATAAAATCTGGTTTACCTCTGCTTAATAGTTCAAGGTCACCATCTTCAATAATTGGCGCTATACCTAATCTTTCATAATATTTTAATGCAAATGATGGATATGTTCCCCTA
>CALEBD010000012.1 GCA_937944945.1 uncultured Clostridium sp.
TTAATTAAACTTCAATTTAGTTATTAATTTAATACCATCAATAATTACTTTGATAAAAATATATAATCCATGTATAATAGGGATATAATAATAGGTAGTACTAGCGGAAAAGGAGATAAAACTTTGATTAAATTAGGTGAATACAATAAATTAATAGTAAAAAGAGAGACGAATTTCGGATATTTCGTCGGCGAAGAAGGATCAAATTCAAACGATGACGTTTTATTACATAACAGACTTCTTAATAAACAAAAAGTGGAAGTTGGTGATGAGATAGAAGTCTTCATTTATAGAGACTCAGAAGGTAGACTTTCTGCTACTTTAGAATATCCAAAAGCAAAATTAGGTGATATAGCTTACTTAAAAGTAGTTGCACACACTAAAATAGGTAGCTTTGTCGATGTTGGACTTCCTAAAGATATCTTAGTTCCTTTCAAACAACAAACTTTTGAAATGACTAAGGGTCAAAGATATTTATTCTACATATATCTTGATAAAACGGGAAGACTTGCGGCAACAACTGACATTTTCCCATATTTATCAACAGAATCTGATTACAAAATCGGCGATACAGTAGAAGGTATTGTTTATGGATTCCAAACTAACAACACTGCAATGTTATGTGTTGACAACAAATTCGATGCTATAATATTAAACAACGAATATTTCACAGAGTTAAATATCGGTGATAAACTAGAAAACTTGAGAGTTATAAAAATATATGAAGACGGAAAATTAGGCCTTTCTCCAAGAGGTGAAAGAGCTGCAGAATTAGATACTCTTGAAAAATCAATAATGAGTTACTTAGAAGGAAACGACGGTTTCATGAGATTTAACGATAAATCTTCTCCAGAAGAAATCAAAACAGTATTTAATTCAAGTAAGAAAAACTTCAAAAGAGCACTTGGTGTTCTAATGAAGAAAAACCTTATAACTCAAGACGAAAGCGGATGCCATAGAGTTTAGATTTTAGATGAATTATCTAGTATAAAGATAAATAACTGGTATAAATAGTTTAGATAAATACTTTAAATTAGTAGAACATAAAGCTTTAGATAAATAAACTAAAAAGGATGCACGAATAGATTAATACTATCTGAGCATCCTTTTTTAATATACAATTTGTAAAAAAATAAATCTTTATCTAAAAATTTACGATCTTAATTTTTAATCGCTTTAATTAATATCTTCAATTAATCATCTTAATTAATACTTTTAATAACCTTAACTAATACTTTAAAGTTTATTATCTTTCTTTTAAATTACCTTAAATTCACACCATTTATTTGATTTAAATCTCGCAAAGAATATAATTCCTCTAATTGTCCAATCTAAACACATTGCAAAGGCAATTCCAATCACTCCCATATTAAAATATATAGCGAAGATTATCGAAAATATAAATCTTCCCAAAACAGTCGATGCAATCGAAACAATCATTGTGTATTTTACATCGCCAGTTGCTCTAAGCCCATTGCTAAGCGGTCCCGAAAATGGAAACGCAACAGTATTAAATATATTGTGAATTAATACAAGGATTACAATTAGATATTTTGTTTGATCTGACAATGCATAAAACTGCATAAATACAGGCGTAATTACAAATACTAATAAGTTCCACACAATAGATAAAACCAATGTAAGCTTCGTCAATTTCTTGAAATAATAGAAATATACATAGTAACATCTGTCTTACCCATACTTCTATAAAGTGATGCACCCGCGTTATAAATCGCAAGCGCCGGAAAAGAATACGCAGAAATTCTAAGATATGTTATACAAGCCTCCATAACTGAATTTTCTACACTTCTAAATAATAATCTCAGCAAGCCTCTGTTAAAAATCAGCACTAATACGGCTAAAATAATTGAAAACCAAGTCGAAAACATCAGTAATTGACTTGATGATTCAGTCGTATTTTTTTCATCTCTACTTCCTAAATATTGGCTTATTACAACAGCTCCCCCAGATGCAAGAGCCGTAAACAAATATATAAATATTGTATTAAACATATTTACAAGCGACACCCCAGACACTGCTGCCTCGCTAACATAACTTACTACGAATGTATCAACAATTCCCACCAACATCACCAACAGTTGCCCAAAGAATAGTGGCACAATCATATTTTTTAAATCTTTATTCGAAAACATCTCCATTACGCTAATTTTTACCCTTGCTAAATTTTCAGCAAGGGCATTTCTCTCCTTTTCTCTCTATATATTATTTTGTTAAATGATAGATTTATAATTTTCACTCTATTATAATAATTCTTTTGTTACTCGCTTTAACTGATCTATTATATGGATATGTTGTGGGCAAACAGCTTCACATTCTCCACATTGAAGGCATTCTGAGGCATTTTGCTTTCCATGTCCGCCAACTAGCCAACCTTCCTGATGTTGTGCTGCTGCCTTATTTCCATACAAAATAAGTTGATTCAATGCAGTAAATGAACCCGAAATTCCAATATTATTAGGACAGACCTTTGCACAATAATTACAAACTGTGCATGGTACAATGTCGATTTTACTTAATTCTTCTTGTGCTTTTTTGATAACTTTCATTTCATCTTCTGATAATCCGTCAAAATCCTTCATATATGACAAATTATCTTCCATTTGTTCGACATTGCTCATTCCTGATAAAACAGTAATTACCCCTTCTAAATTAGCTGCAAATTTTATTGCCCAAGATGCCACAGATGTATTTGGATCAGCTTGTTTGAATATGTCGACTACCGGCTGTGGTGGTGTGGCCAACATTCCGCCTTTAACAGGCTCCATAATTACAACTTCCTTGCCATATTTTCTCGCCACTTCATAACATGCTCTCGACTGAATGGCTGGATTTTCCCAGTCTGCATAGTTTATTTGTAACTGTACAAACTCCATCTCTGGGTGTGCTTTTAATATTTCTTCCAACTCTTCTGGTGTTGAATGGAATGAAAAACCAATATGTTTGATTAACCCTTCTTCTTTCTTTTCTTTTACAAAATTCCACATATCAAACTTATCGAAAAATTGTGTACGGCTTTCTCCCAAATTATGTAGAAGATAAAAGTCGAAATATCCCGCACCTGTTTGTTTTAAAGATGTTTCAAATTGTGAAATAGCCTCATCTCTTGTGTTGCAATTTATCCAAGCTGCGTTTTTTGTCGCTAATTGATATGATTCTCTTGGATATCTTTCAACCAACGCCTGTCTTATGGCATCTTCACTTCCTGCATATGCCCAAGCTGTGTCGAAATAAGTAAACCCATCATCCAAGAATTTATCGACCATTACTTTTGTTTGCTCTATATCTATTTTTTCATCCTTCATCGGCAAACGCATTAAACCAAATCCTAATTTTTTAATATTTTCCCCTAAATTATTCATATTGCCCCCTTAAAATCTATTTATTTTGTGCCATAACTCCAACTAACTCGTGTGGCACATATAATTCCTCTAAATATTTCATCTCTTTATCAGTTAATTCAAGCTCAACTGCCTTAACTGCTGTATCTATGTGATGTTTCTTTGTCGCGCCAACTATTGGAGATATCGTCTTTTTAATAAGCCATGCCAGAGAAACTTCACTCATTGAAACTCCTCTAATTTGAGCAATTTCTTCTACCCTGTGTATAATTTTCAAATCAGCATCAGCAGTTGCATCATATTTTCCTTTTGCAAAACTGTCCTCTCTCATACGTTTCGACTCTTCGCCAGGATGTTTCGACAATCTTCCTGATGCTAAAGAAGAATATGGAGTCAGCGCTATGTTTTCTTCCTTACACAAAGGCACCATTTCTCTCTCTTCTTCTCTAAAAATCAAGTTATAATGGCCTTGGATTGATATAAATTCCTCCCAACCATTTTGTCTCGCTATTGCATTTGCCTTAGCCAGCTGATATGCATAACAATTTGAAATTCCAATATATCTCGATTTGCCCTGCTTAATAACATTATGTAGGCCTTCCATGATATCTTCTATAGGCGTATTATAGTCCCAAAAATGATATACATAAAGATCAACATAATCCATTTGTAGTCGTTTCAAACTAGCATCTAGACAATTTTCAACATGTTGCTGACCACTTATATTATTTTTAATTTCACTTTCTGTTCTAGGGACAAATTTTGTCGCAATAACAACATCTTCTCTATTTGCACATTCTTTTATAATTCGACCCAAATATTCTTCACTCGTACCACCCTGATATCCCATAGCAGTATCAAAAAAGTTAATTCCACTTTCCAAAGCATACTTTACAATTTCCTTTGACTCTTCATATGGTAAAGTCCATGAATGCATCCCCTTTTGAGCATCACCAAACCCCATACACCCTAAACATATTCTAGATACCTTTAAATCCGACTTTCCTAAAGTAGTATATTTCATAACTTCCCCCTTAATACCAATGATTTTTTTAATTTACATTTTTCTATATTCCTGATGACTTTATATTGCTATTATTTTTTCCATTTTTTACACTATACTACTTTGAGTTCACTCCAAGTCAACATATTTTCGTAAAATTATTATATTTTTTCTCATTCAATGCGGTCTACTTAAGTTCACTTAATTTATTAGGTT
>CALEBD010000013.1 GCA_937944945.1 uncultured Clostridium sp.
GTATATGTTATAGGAACAGTTATTATCATACTTTCAGTAATGGCATCATCAGTATCAATAATTAGATTAAAACCAAAAGAAATATTATCCAAAATGAGCTAGGAGGAAAATAAATGTCAATTTTAGCATTAAATAAAGTTAATTATTCATATACAAATGGTAAAAAAATATTAAATAATATAAGTATGGAGTTTGAAAAAGGTAAGTTTTACACGATTTTAGGTGTATCTGGTTCTGGGAAAACAACTTTGCTATCATTGTTAGCAGGTCTTGATGAACCACAAAGTGGTAAAATACTATATAACAATCAGGATATTAGGGAAAAAGGATATGAGAATCATAGAAAAAATAATGTTTCACTAATTTTTCAAAATTATAATTTGATTGATTATATGACTCCATTAGAAAATTTAAAAATAGTAAACCCAAAAGCAGATAAAACTATTTTAAATGAGCTTGGATTAAAAGATGATGAAATAAAAAGAAATGTATTGAAATTGTCAGGAGGTCAGCAACAACGTGTTGCCATAGCAAGAACACTTGTTGCAAATTCACCAGTAATTTTGGCAGATGAACCGACTGGAAATTTAGACAGTGATACAGAAGAAGAAATTATAGAAATATTAAAAACAAGTGCACATAAACATGGAAAATGTGTGATTGTTGTTACTCATAGTAAGGATCTTGCGAACAAGTCAGATGTTATACTTGAGTTAAAAGATAAAAAGTTAGTTCTTTAGCAAGTAATATAGATATATAAATATTCCCTCATGATATTTTAAATAGAAAAATGGGCAAACGTAAATTTATACGTTGCCCATTTTCTATTTGAAAAATATTAAATTATATATTGAATACCATTCTTAATATACCTAATATTAATATATGAACAGGATAGAACCAGTAATTTATCATTTTATTTTGTCTGCCACGTTTTCCATTGTACATAAGTATAAATCCAAAACCAAGAAGTGCCCAAACCTCCTTGAAAATTGATAAATAACCAAATACACATGATAATATAGGTTTATTATAAAATACATAAAGGAAATATACTATTAATATAGCATGGTAATCATAATCTACTGAAAGGAATAGAGATATAATACACATAACAGCTAAAATTAATACTGTAGTCAAATACCATAGGAAACGAGGTATTTTTTCTAATTTTATTTTTAATGTATCTATAATCCAAATTGTTACAAGTGATAATGCTAGTGCAAATAGTACATTGTTATATCTAGGATTGAAGAATGTACGTGTTGTAAACATATCAAATGGTACTTCTGATATTACGCCAAATATCAATAAGTTTAGAAGATATTTTTTACGACTTCTCGTTTTGAAAAAACCCTCTACTATAAAAAATGCAAATAATGGGAATGCTATCCTTCCAAGTACATCAAATAAATCACTTATTTTTAAAAGTAATCCTCCGTTTAAATACGGATATATTAAAGCTTTGTTTACATGATCGATTAACATAGATAAGAAGGCGATATATTTTAATTGTGCACCAGAAAATACTCTTATTCTGTCTAATCCCTTCTTTTGAAGTTCAACTGTCTGTGTCATAAATATTATCCTTTCTATAAGTTCGTTTAGATTTTTAATTAATAAATACGATAAATTGGTATGATTACCGCATTTTATATAGTATAATATGTAGAGATTAGAGTTGGCAACTGACTTTTAAAGGAAGAAAATTGCCATATAAATAACTTAATTTCTACAAATTACCGGTAGTGTTTAATATACCACGTTAATAGGTGGATTAAAACAAAAACGCAAATTTGTAAAACTTTCGTAAAAATTTCGTAAGATTTATTGAATTAATGCGAAAGGTATAAAAGTTAAAAATATGCAAATTATAAAATTATAAATGGTCAATTAGAGGTGAAAATATGGATGCAATAACTATGATAAAAGAAAGACGTAGCGTAAGAAAATATAAAGACGAAAAAGTAGACAGAGAGACTATGAGAGAAATTGTCGATATAGCGAGATGGGCTCCTTCTTGGGTAAACTACCAAATAGCTAGATACACATTAGTAGACGACGAAGAAATAATAAAAGAAATAGCAGAGCATGGAGTTAATGGATTCGTATACAATATAGACACTTTAAGAACTGCAAAAGGAGTAGCTGTACTTAGCTTTGTAAAAGGAAAAAGTGGAACATATGACAAAGAATACATAACTTCAAAAGGTAACTCATGGGAAGTTTTTGATGCTGGTATAGCATGTCAAACATTCTGTTTAGCAGCACATGCAAAAGGTGTCGGAACTTGTATAATGGGAGTTATAGACGATAAATCTATAGCAAAAATAGTAAACTTACCGGAAGACGAAACTGTTGCAGCACTTATAGTTTACGGATATGAAGATGGAGAACATGCAGCACCAAATAAAAGAAAAGACGTAGACGAAATAATGCGTTTTGTAGATAGATAAAACTTTAAAACAGCAATTAAAATTAAACAAAAGAAGAATCGTATAATCATATAAAGGAGAACAAAATGATAGTAGATAGAGATAAGTGTATAGGATGTACTTTATGTAAGCAAGACTGTATCGTAAGCGACATAGAAATGATCGATAAAAAAGCGCACATAAGAAACTTAACATGCATAAAATGTGGTCACTGTATAGCAATCTGTCCAGTAAAAGCAGTATCTTGTGATGATGAAGAAGAATACTCGATGGAAGAAGTCATCCCATATGAAAAAGAAGACTTCACAATAGATGCAGATAAACTAATGAATTTTATGAAATTTAGAAGAAGTGTTAGATTATTTAAAAAAGATGAAATAGAAGAAGATAAAATAGAAAAAATAATAGATGCAGGAAGATTTACACAAACATCAACTAATATGCAAGATGTTTCTTATACTATTGTAAAAGACAGCATACCAGAGTTAAGAAGAATGACTTTAGGAACATTAAATGCAATGGCCGACAAGATGTTGGGAAGTGAAGAAACTCCAAAACACCTTCTAAAATACGCCCATATGTGGAAGCGTATGTATGAGAGTTTTGTAGAAAATCCAGATGGACCTGATCAATTATTCTTCAAAGCACCATTATTAATAATTGTAAAAGCGCAAAATGAAATAGATGGTGGTTTAGCATCAGCAAAAATGGAGCTTATGATAGATGCGCTAGGGCTAGGAACTTATTTCAGCGGTTTCTTTGAAAGAGCGGCATCGATGAATCCTAAAATAGGAGAAATGATTGGATTAAAAGAAGGCGAAAAAATCATATCTTGTATGGTAGTTGGCTATCCAAGAGTAGAATATAAAAGAACAGTTCCAAGAAAACCTGCAAGAGTAACAAGAATGTAGGCATTGTGATAAGGATATACACATGGACGAAAGTAGAAAAGCAACTTTATTAAAACAATATAAAAATAAAAAAATCAAATATCCAATAGAATTAGTGGTGTTTTTGCTTGGAGACAAGTGGAAATTTATAATTCTTTGCAAATTGTTAAAAGGTACGAAGAGGTTTGGTGAAATTGAGAAATCAATTGGAAATATAAGCCCAAAAGTTTTGACACAACAGCTAAAGGATTTGGAGGCATTTGGATTTATTTCTAGAAAAACATATGATCAAATTCCGCCAAGAGTTGAGTATTCTGTGACTGAGTTTGGGAAAACTCTAGTTCCGATTATGAGCGCTATGTTTGATTGGGGGATGGAGCATAGCGACAAATTCGACTGGATAGAAAACTTGGAAATTGATAAAGATTTAGAATTTCCATATGGAGATTAAAGTTTTATACAGTATTAAAAAACATAAATGATATCAACCTAAAAAGGGCATACTCTAGTATTAATATATTTAAAATACTGATGTATGCCTATTTTTATGCTTATTTACACAAATAAAGTTTATATAGTTTTAGTTAAATAAATCTTATCCAACAAATATCTCCGGCATGCGAACAACATCAGCAAAATTAGTTTCAAGCATGTTCTTCATATTAGTAAATCCAGGGTGAGTGAATTTTTTAGAGTTAAACGGACATCTTTTTACACAACTACAACATCTTATACATTTAGTTGTATCTATTTTTTTACAATCTTCAAGATCTATAGCAGATGTAGGGCAGTGTTTTGCACATATTTTGCAGTTTACACAAGTGTCGTCTGTTTCTGGAGCCATTGGAACTTGTGGAAGATTTTTTTCGACATAAGGGAAGTTGCCTGGAACTTCTAGTTTTAATTCGCTTACGTCATTTAAATTTTCTAGTCTGTCTTTTATTTTCACACCGAAGTCATAAGCTATTTTTAAATCGTCTGAATTTGGTCTATTAGTAGCCAGTTTTGATGTAGATGAGTGTTCGGCTACGAATACTGCACCAGCTAGTCCAACAAATCCTTTTGATTCAAATAAATACTTTGTCTCTAAAAGTGAATCTTCATAATCTCTGTTTCCATATGTAACAGCAAATACAGCCATAGCCTTGTTACATGAAATTTTATCAAGATAGCTTTTTAGTAATTTTGGAAATCTACCAGCATAAGTAGGCACACCGATTATAACTAAATCATTTTCATCAAAAAATAATTTCTGAGTCCTATTTTGAGCTAAAGTAATATCAAATTCTTTGTACTCACATCCGATACCATTTGCGATTTCTTTTACAACTTTTTTAGTCCCATCAGTAGGGCTGAAGTAAAGTAAATTTAGGTTTTTCATAATACAATCTCCTTTTAAAAATTTATATAAAAATTATATAAAACAGGATAATGGTATGCAATAACGCACTTTGTAGTTATTTACTTACTTGGATGTAAGCAATAAAGAGAAATTTGAAAGTATAATAGAGAGTTTTAACAAATAAAAGTGTAAACATATAAAGGTGTAATGTAGAGTTTTAACAAATATCAGATAAGAATTTTAAGAAATATAGAACTTTAATCAAAAGGGAATTTTTTGGGGAGCGATAGAAATTCACATTCTACCAACTCCCGTTTATATTAATGAGAAAACAAATTTATATATCAATCTCAAATATTTATTTCAATTTTAAAAAAGCTAATAAAATTAATGTCACACCACTCAACCAAGACAGATTAAGCTCTGTTTTTTCTGCTATTTTGTTTCCTATAAAGCAACCACCGAGGATTGCAACTATATTTACAATAAGTGAGAATAAAATTATTTGAAAAAAGTTAGCCGAAACTAAACCTGCTCCAAAACCAGCCGCCAATCCATCTAAAGATAGTGCTAATGCTAGAGAAAATGATTCCTTTGGTGATAATATAAGCGAATGGTCGACATCTGCTGCTGTATTATCTATATATACTTTTAAGAAAAACCTAAAGTCGGAAACCTTAAATTCATAATTGCGAGTTAGTGAGCCGCGAGTACCCAACAATGCTTTTAACGTACTGTCAAATAATTTAGCCAAGCCTAACATTAATAGCATAGTAAAGCAAATACTTGTTGTAAAAATAGATGGAATGAATCTGCTTACAATACTTCCGAAAAACAAGGCTATCCCCAAAATAGTAGTAGATACAACATTAATAATCAAAGCTGATTTAAAGGGTATTTTTATTTTGCTTGTGGCATAGGCGAAACTGGCAACAAAAGCATCTATTGATAAAGCGCCTACAAGCAAAACTGCATTTACTGAAGATAAAAAATTCATGGCGTCTGTATACCCCCTTTTACAATAAGCATTGAAACCTATTAATTTTCACATAGTTTAACTATATATTAACAATATATGAGAAGTGCAATTTTTGGTGACCTTTTAAAAAGGTGAGATTTTATTATTTATAAAGATAATGAGCATACTAATATTGAAAAATCATAAAACTAGATTTGGAGGAAGTATGTTTAGATTATTTTTTATATTAATAACTTTATTTGCACTTGAAGTAGTAACTTATAAAAGAGTAAATATGGGTAAGTTTAAAAACGTCAAGAAACTAATTTATGAGATAAATAATCAATATAGATATTTGCTTAAAGGTAGATCGAGATATTTAAATTTCTATCAATGGTTTATACTTTTTATATCACAAATATTCGTAGTTTATGCTCTTATGAGATATATAGTTAAGAAGATTTTTAAATATGTAGAAGAAAATTATATTTTGTTTGGAAAGACATTGACGACAATATTTTTAATTATATTTTTGTATTTTGCAATAGGATGCGTATTATTATGTGTTTCAAGAATATACAAATTCTTATATAAAATTGAAGATAAAATCACAAAAGCTGATTTATTGATAAGTTATTTCATAATAAGCATGTATATGACGATTTTAATAATATTTCCCGGGGAATTTGCGAAAAATTACAAAATCGGACTTGTTGGAGTGACGCTCAGCTATTATCTAAATTTAAAAGTACTTTTGAGACTTATAAGAAGTCCCGAAATTGCTGATTTTAAGGCGCAAACTAAAAAAGCATTTGAAATAGACAGTATAGGCGTTATGGCTGTAATAGTTTTGTGCATGGTAGTAATAAGTTTGGCACTAGCAGTATGTTTTATTAGCTGTAGCAATGAAGGGGTGTATACTAATAATCCTACATTTTTTGATTTGTTTTACTATACGATTATCACCTTTGCCACAGTTGGATATGGAGATATAAGTCCTGTTTCGCCTG
>CALEBD010000014.1 GCA_937944945.1 uncultured Clostridium sp.
ATTTTACTATTTATAAAGCTATTAATATGCTTTTTGACTATTATTTATAATTATATACTTTTTTATATTCATTCACAACAAAAAGGAACCTATACAAATTAACGCTGTACAAGTCCCCTTTAGATGATTTTAAATATTAATTATCTTGAGCTTCCTCAATTATTTTTTTAGCTATTTGAGCTGGAACTTCTTCATATTTTTCTATTTCCATTTCAAATTGACCTCTACCTTGAGTCATAGCTCTTAAGTCTATAGCATATTTAAATGTTTCACTTTGAGGTGCTTCGGCAAATATAACTTGTTTGCCTTTGTCATTAGGTTCCATACCTAATATTCTACCTCTTCTTTTATTTATATCCCCCATAACATCTCCCATATATTCCTCTGGAACTGTTATTTTTAATTTCATTATAGGTTCTAATAAAATTGGTTTTGCTTCTTGCATACCTTTTTTGAATGCTATTGAAGCGGCAGTTTTGAATGCCATTTCAGAAGAGTCTACATCATGGTAAGAACCATCATATAATACAGCTTTAATATTTGTAACTGGATAACCTGCTAATATACCTTTTTGCATAGAATCTTTTAATCCCTTTTCTACTGCTGGTATATATGATTTTGGAACAGAACCACCGAATATTTCTTCTGAGAACTCAAAATCTTGTGCTGATCTTGAAAATCTTATCTTAACATCACCATATTGTCCACGTCCTCCAGATTGTTTTTTATGTTTACCTTGTACATCTGAAGTTCCTTTTATTGTTTCTCTATAGGCAACTTTAATATCTTCTATATCAAAATCAACTCCATATTTTTCTTTCATTTGTTTTTTAATTGTTTTTATGTGTAGTTCACCTTGGCCACCAACAAGAGTTTGTTTTGTTTCAGGATTTCTGTACCAGTGTATAGTTGGGTCTTCTTCTGAAACTTTATTTAAACAAGAAGCAATTTTTTCTTCGTCCCCTTTATTTTTAGGAACAATTGCATAATAAATTTGTGGTTTTGGCAATTCGATTGGAGGTAATGGTATAGCATCTGCTTTTTCTGCTATAGTATCTCCTGTTTTTAATGATGAAATTTTAGTTACTACTACTATGTCACCTGCTTTTGCATCTTGAAGTTCTTCTAAATTTCCATTTACTGTTGTATATATATTAGATATTTTTTCTTTTTTATCTTGAGTTATATCTATGATGTCTATGTCTTTTTTTAGAGTTCCTTCTATTATTTTTATGTAAGACAATTTTCCTGTGAATGGGTCAACCATTGTCTTGAATACTTGTCCTCTAAATGGTGAATCGCTATCTGTGTGACCTGGATAAATGTAAGATTCTAATGTCTCTAATATTTCTTTTGTTCCTATATTATTTATAGTTGAACCACAGATAACTGGGATGATATCCCCTCTTTTTATACCTATAGTGATTCCTTTTTGTAATTCTTCTTCAGTAAATCTTTCTCCGCTAAAATATTTATCTAAATAAGCATCGTCAGCTTCTGCAACAAGTTCCATAAGACCTTCTTTTATTGCTAATGCTTGTTGTTCAAAATCTCCATCAAATGCTTCTTGTAAGTTATCTAGTATATTATGTAATTTGACAAATTGTTTGTCTTTGTATTCAGGTATTATCATTGGTACTATTTTTTTATCGTATTTTTGTCTTAACATGTCTATTGCATCTTTGTATCTAGCTTTTTCGTTATCAATTTTGTTAATAAACATTATTTTCGGCATATTTTCGGTAAATTCTAGTGACTTTTCTGTTCCTACTTGTATCGGATTTGTTGCATCTATTACTATAACTGCAGCTGCACAAGCTCTTAGAGAAGAAATTACTTCTCCACAGAAGTCGAAGTATCCAGGAGTATCTAATAAATTATATTTGATACCATTGTATTCTACTGGTACTAGTCCCATACTATAAGTCATATTAGTTTTATCGCTTAATTGTGGTATCTTATTTGTAAGATTAGCAGTGTATGCTATCGCTTCGATAAAATTAGTTTTACCACAACCACTA
>CALEBD010000015.1 GCA_937944945.1 uncultured Clostridium sp.
CCTCTTATTATTATTTTATCTTCCATTCTATGTTCCTTTCTTTTTATTTTGAATCTATCTCTTATAATTCTTTCTAATATAAAAATTTCTAATCGATTATTTGTAAAAATATGTTTTGTATTAGTAATCTTATTTATATTTTTTATACTTTTCGCTCTAATTCTTTTATTTTATCTCTTAACTGAGCCGCTCTTTCAAATTGTAAATTAGTTGCTGCTTCCATCATTTCAGCTTGTAATTTAGCTATATTAGCCTTAATTTCTTCTTTATTATCAGTTTCACTTATTCCGTAAATTTCTTCTTCCTCAGCTAATTTAAGAGTTTCTATGCTGTCTCTGATGTCTTTTTTAATTGTTTTAGGAATTATACCGTGTTCTTTATTATATTGTGACTGTATTTCTCTTCTTCTAGCTGTCTCTTCGATTGTAGCTGCCATTGAACGAGTAATCTTGTCTGCGTACATAATAACTCTACCTTCTGCATTTCTGGCAGCACGTCCAACTGTTTGTATTAACGATGTTTCTGAACGTAAGAAACCTTCTTTATCTGCATCTAAAATAGCTATTAATGATACTTCTGGTATATCTAATCCCTCTCTAAGTAAGTTTATACCTACTAATACATCAAACTTACCTAATCTTAAATCTCTTATTATTTCCGTTCTTTCTAAAGTAACGATATCTGAATGTAGGTATTTTACCTTAATTCCAATTTCCTTAAGATAATTTGTTAAATCCTCACTCATTTTTTTAGTTAAGGTAGTGATTAATACTCTCTCTCCATTTTCTATGACCTTGTTTATTTCTCCAACTAAATCGTCTATTTGATTTTCAATCGGTCTTACTTCTATAATTGGGTCAAGTAATCCTGTAGGTCTTATTATTTGTTGTGCAACTGTAGTTGAATGTTCAATTTCATAAGGACCTGGTGTCGCTGAAACAAATAATACTTGGTTTATATTTTCTTCAAACTCTTCAAAGTTTAAAGGTCTATTGTCGTATGCAGAAGGAAGTCTAAATCCATTGTCTATTAATGATTTTTTTCTAGAATGGTCTCCTGCATACATACCTCTAACTTGTGGTAGCGTAACGTGTGATTCATCTATTATCAACAAGAAATCATCTGGAAAGAAGTTCATAAGTGTATATGGCTTTTCTCCTGCTTTTCTGCCTGTAATATGTCTTGAATAGTTTTCTATACCTTGGCAGAATCCTATTTCTTTAAGCATTTCTATATCATATTTTGTTCTTTGTTCTATCCTTTGTGCTTCACGCAACTGGTCATTATCTTTAAATTCTTGAACAACATCTGATAATTCTTTTTCTATTGCTTTTACTGCCTCTTCAATTCTTTCTGGAGTAGTAACGTAATGTGATGCTGGTAATATAGCAGTGTATTTTCTTGTTCCTACGATTTTTCCAGTAACATAATCAATTTCTGTTATTCTATCTATTTCATCGCCGAAGAATTCTACTCTAATAGCTCTTTCATCATTACTTACAGGGAAAATCTCGACAACATCTCCCCTTACTCTAAATGTTCCTCTTACAAAATTTATATCGTTTCTTTCGTATTGTATATCTATTAATTTTTTAATTATTTCATCTCTTTCAACTTCCATACCTACCCTTAGAGATAACATCAAATCTTTATAATCCTTTGGATCCCCTATACCATATATGCATGATACAGAAGATACGATTATAGTGTCTTTTCTCTCTAAAATTGATGCTGTAGCAGAGTGGCGCAATTTGTCTATTTCATCATTTATGCTAGCATCTTTTTCTATGTATGTATCGCTGTGGGCAACGTATGCCTCTGGTTGATAATAATCATAATAACTTACAAAATACTCAACCGCATTATCAGGGAAGAATTCTTTAAATTCACTATAAAGCTGTGCAGCCAATGTTTTATTGTGTGCTAATATAAGAGTAGGCTTTTTAACCTCTTGTATTATATTTGCCATTGTAAATGTCTTACCTGAACCTGTAACCCCTAATAAAGTCGAAAATTTTTCATCATGATTTATGGCATTTACTATTTCTCTAATAGCCTCAGGTTGGTCACCTGTAGGTTTAAAGTCAGATTTTATTTTAAAATCCATAATATCACCTAACCTTTCCCGAACATTAGTTCTATTTCCATTATACCATAATATATATTAGTATATCCGTACTTTTGAATATTAACTAAAAATATTTTACCCATAATTATATTCTTTAAGTACATATGGAG
>CALEBD010000016.1 GCA_937944945.1 uncultured Clostridium sp.
AGCTCCTGTGTTTCTGGGAATCATTGATACGATTAATTCTGGATGTTGTTTCCTAATCTTATTAGTAAAACGAACTCCAGTTAGGTCATTATCATATAGCAACACAATGTATTTGAATCTCTGCTTTAATTCTTCTAAAACTTTGTCAGAAACAAACTGAGTCTCAGAGTTGGGAGCTATAGCTGGTATTCCTAAAGAATATAAACACATTACATCTTTCATAGACTTAGTTATTACTACCAGTTTTCCAGTCTTAGCTAATTGTTTATAGCCTTGAATAGTCTTAGTAGAAACATTACCTATGAATCTAAACTCCTTTCGTTTTGGCATATAAATACGCCATTGCTCGATGTTCTCTTTCTTCCCAAAATAATATCCATAGATAGGACTATGTTGGGCAGACTGTGCATATATATTTCCATTTAAGAATACAGTACTACAACTGTATACCTTAAACCTATGTAGAATATCTTTAGTAATACCAAAGCTTCCCCACCACTTCAACTCAGGTTCTGAGAACTCCTTAGCTTCTATTTGGATGAAGGTTTGTTTTTCTTCCTCAAATTTCGGCTGGATTTTTACTGCAATCTTCTTTACAGGAGAATCCTTAGTATATCCAAAGTCCTTAGCTATAATCTTTAAAGCAGTGTGATAGTTACAATTATACTTTTCCATAACTACCCCTTCGAATGTCAAACATTTTCCGGAAGCAAAGTCCTTAAAATATAAGTTTCCAGATTTTCCTCTAAAAAAGCTGCAGGTGACATGACTGTCACTACGCAAAGGAGACTTGAACAGTCCTTTCTTAACTGGAATACCCAGATAATAAGTCATGTAAGTCTCCTCATTGTTCTTAGATAGAAGAAATTCCTTAGTAATTTTGGGTTCAAAAGTATAATCAAACATAGTCACTAAGGAATTTATGAATTACTCTACTAACAAATCATTATAGCAAGTTGTCAAGATCGAAGTCATTTCCTGGTGCAGCATCTACACCGGCAACATCTGCAATCGGGTCTTCTGACTTCATTTCGGTAGGCTTAGCTTTCAGATACTTCTGACGTTCTCCCTCCTCATAGTCAGAGAAGAACAGCTTGTCACCAATATAGTTATCAGAGATGAACGACTCACCTTGTTTGTTAATACCTACGATACGAGGTATATCAGCAACTACTTTACCATCACGGTTTCTACCAATCAACTTCAACTTAGTCTCTGTACCTTTAACTTTTTCAGTTATAGTAATCAGAGCCTTAGCTACATCATCGAAGCTCTTAAATTTAGAGCTAGCTGCTTGCATCTTTTCAAATCCTGCAGGATTGAGAACCTGTGCAGTCTGCTTAACTACAGCCATCAAAGTCTCGAAGTTGGAAGGCATGATAACCTTTCCACCATTCTTACTATCAAACTCACGTCTCTCATCATCGCCAGCTTTAGGGAAGAATTGGGTTACAGAGAAGTAACCCTCTTCGTTCTCAAAGTTGATTGCTAGAACTTTATAATGAGCCGTTGGATCCTTTTTACCATCAAATTCTTTGATTTCACATCCCATGAATTTTACATCATGGATGTTCCAAGGAGTTAAAGGACGACGTGTGTTTCTTACTGCTGAGTCTGCTGATATACCAAAATTAAATGCCATAATTAATTCAAATTAAAATCAAATTTTTCTAAGTCTTTGTCATCTTCGTCTATGTTTATATTATCTAATGATTCTATATCGAGTTCATTCTCAATATCAATTATCTCATCAGGTACAGAGTTTTCTTCCTGTATCTTATCTCCTACTAGATAATAAATTCCTTTATCCTCTGTAGGCTCTAGTTTAAAGGTAGTACCATAAGCTGAGAGCTTTTCATTAGCTGCACCTCTATAACTTACAGTATTACTCTTCGTTAACTTGTTTCCACTTTTAGTTCCGAAAGCGGCATCAGTTCCAATAATAGGAACTGCTTTCTTATCCTTCTTCTTATACTTGATGTCTACTCGACAATCTGCACAAACCTGTAATAGGTCTACAGCTCCCTGAGTTAATATTAACTTGTTGGAATCAAGCGTAATAATAGGATCTGGATTAGCATCTACCTTGGCTGCAGAAGCCTTAGTAGATGTCTTGGTAGCACTTTTCGTTGCCTTGGTGTCAACAGAAATTTCTTCTTTCCCAATATAGGTGATTTCACCAGTTTGTTCATTCACCTCGTAGTGAAACAGTATGTCTAACTTCATTACTCTCCTTCATTATAAGCGTCAATAACATGGATAATCTCATTCAAATCATTGTCAATCTCTAGGTCTTCAAACATACCAAAGGATGTCTTAGCCACACAAGTACCATCATTATTAGTGATTAACTTGTACTCCATTCTACCAGAATCTCCCTCACTTACCTTAGTGAAGAAAATATAAGTAAACAGACCTTCCAGTGTTACCTTTTCAGACAGCAACTTACCAACAGTCTTGATAACATACTTAGGATTAACGTTGTCTCCAACATTTTCTGAGTGAGTCAAGAAGATCATTTTGCAATCCTCTCTCATCTTTTCTGAATATCTCAGAATTTCCATAGCGTGTTGAGCTAATTCACTAAACTTAGTATAACCAACTTCAGTTGCTCTATCAACGAACTCATAAGAGAGAACATATTGGAAGTCATCAATGATTACCTGCTTGATGTGTGGCATCATCTTATCAATAATTTGAAGAATTTTCAGTATTTGGTCCCACTTTGAACTTACATAGTAGTTACCACTCACGTTCTTTCCTTCGATTTTGATGGGAATATACTTCTTCTTCCATGCACGGAAGGGAAGGGGTTTACCCGTAGTACTTATAATAAAAGTAGTTTCTGGATTAAGATTTCTTAAACTTGTACTTTTTCCAGTACCTGATTCACCTACGATAGCAATTGTTTCAGCAGCCATTATTCTAATGCAAAATTAAAATTCGAATTTGAATTATCTAATTCTGTAATATCATCTAGCTCCTGTTCTACAATAGAACTATTATCTTCTAATATATAGTTTGGACTTGTATATCTCTCATAATCATAAATTTCATCGGGCTTCGGCAGCTCGTAGAACATATTAATCCATCCAAAGAAGTTTACTCCAACCTCAACATCGCAATCCCCATATCGGTTCTTAAGTACCATAATACTCCTATAATAAGAGCCTAGATACTCAATATTGTAATGTTTATAAGTCTTCAATCCATCTCTGTGAGGATTATACAATGCAATCATGATATTACAATCTTGCACAACATTACCTGAATCCTTAGCATCGTGAATAGTAAACGCACTTTTGCCTTGTTTAAACCTCTCAATATTTCCTTGCTCCCTATTAGCTTGCTGTATTACTACAGGACTAATAAAACACTTATCTCTAAGAAAAAGAAGATAGCTAGACAACAAATCAATATCAGGCTTTGTACCAACAAGACCAATATGGTCTACAACTACATTATAAATAAGATTAGGATTATTTGGAGTATAGACGAGGCGGGTTTCGCTTTCAGAAAAGGTTCCCATTTCCTCCAACCTAGTTTTCAAGATGGCATATACCTTCTTCGGAGTTACCTTCTTGTCATAGATTTCTAACTTCTTACTAATCTTATCTATCCAAGGCATACATTGCTTAACTAAGTCATAATGCTCATCAGATAAAATATATTCTTTTTCTCTTGACAATATCTTCTTAAAAGATAGTTGGATTCCATAGGTCTCAAATATATATATGGATAACAGCTTAATATACAAAGCTACTTCTCCCATTTCAAGACTAAAATACAATACCTTAAAATCATCATCATCAAGATGTTCCATTAGTGGTCGATATACATAAGCATATAAGGCAAACGAAGTCTTACCTGCACCAGAGTTTGATAGAATTAAAGTATAGGTTTCCCTAGTAACTCCATCAATAATACTCTCTAGCTTAGGAAGTTTCATAGAAATACCATGATTTAGTCCCTGTCTACCTCTATCAATTTCATTGAGAAGTTTATCAGAAATCATAGTAATCTCATAGAATCATAATTAACTCCGCCTTCATTCTTTAATGCTTCTAGTTCTTCCCACTTATGGTCTATTACAAAATTAGCTATTGTGGTACACAATATATTGTGTTCATTAGCCCACTTAACTAACTCTATAATATGGTTATGAGTTTCTGGCTTCCATCTGATAGTTTTACCATAAAACCTATAGAAGTCTTCAATTGTATCAAATTTCTTAGATACGCTTTTCAGACCCACTTGTGTATTATTAACTATTCCAAATAATGGATAAGTATCCCACAATTCCTTACCTAAGTCGAATGAACACTTATAAAAGTCTTTCACAACTAACTTATTTAGAGGAACATCTAGTGGGTTAAATACAGACCCTTTCTCAGGAATCTTATAGGATTTATGAATAACTCCAGCATCGCGAAGTCCAGTTAACAGTTCTATTGTAAAACCACGAGCGCATACTCTAGAAGAGAAATACTCGTGGACAATTTCGGGTTCATCACCCTCTTGGGCGATAAGAAGAATTTCTAACAACAACAGCTCACTTGGGTTTATGCTATATTTTTCACAAAACAAAAGTTGCTGTTTCAGTTCAAGATTTTTCACGTGTACAAATTAATAGATTTTCTACTAATCTATACACCAAGTCTAGTTTACTTGTTAAAGCGTTAAAACTTGGTTACGTGATAAACTTTAGTCCTCAACTTTTTCGCTGGCAGTTTCAAGAAGTACTGCATAGTCCTTCTTTAATTCCTTCAATTCAGCAGTAAGCTTACTAACTTTAGTTTCCAATGCTTTGCACTTCTTAGTCAAAGCAGACTTCATCTCATTAAACTCTTTTTTAGTGTAATAAGTTTCCATAATTAAAAACGATAGGTAAAATTCTGCAATTTTTTCTTGTAAGGTTCCCAAGGCTCTCCATTAAGTAACTTTCGTAAGTTATCTACATCAATAGTAACATACTCGCTCTTTTGATGAGACTTCTTAAACCATTCTTGTTCAACGGTATCTTCTAGCACCAATGTGAATATTTCAGAGTATTTAGAACCTTCTTTTCTAATGACCCTACCAGCGGCTTGAGTGCTTTTTGTGCTACTAGAGTCAACTCCAAGCATTATCCCGACCGATAGACCGGGACAATCAAAACCTTCAATAGCCAATTTACAGCTATTAATCACGCCCTTGTCTAGTAGGGCGAACTCCTCAAGTGTAATTCTGTTTTGTTTTTTACTTTCTTTGCCAGTGTAAACATATCCTACTCCTATCTTCTCTGCCATTGCAGTGTTAGCAGAGAATGTAATAATTTTCTTGTCTGCTCTGTGAGCAATAATCTCCCTAGCCACTTCTAATTTAGCCGGATGATTATGGATAAACTTTTTTCTAGCTTGTAAAGCTCTCATAAAAGCCGTAGAATGAAAGGTAATCTGCTTCAAAGCATTAGACAGCTCAGCTTTATCCGAACTACTACAAATCTGATTTCTGTAATTAAGCCTATTTCTGAGGCCGTCTTTACCAACCATACTCATTGCGAGTCCAAAATCAAAGTTAAAGAATTCAAAATGTCTTATAAATTCCCTATTTTGCTCTCGATAGCTTTCGATGTCTTCTGCTGTGATAATTACTTGATATTCAGTAAAATCAGATACCCAACCATTGGCTTTGGCTACTTCAATAGTTACGCTATCAACTACAGGGCAATATTTCTCGACTATAGTATGTCTACCGTCAAGTCTTTCCAGAGTAGCAGTTAGTCCAAGAATTAACTTGTATTTAACCTTACTAAATACAAATTGTAAAGTCTCAGCAGCAGTTCTATGGATTTCATCAATGATTAAAAAGTCACATTCGTATCCATTCTTTGCTGTAGTATTTACAACTTGCACCTCTGTATTTAACCCTAGACCTTCCTTATCTAATATATCTATCCACTGATTCTTTAAAAGTTCCGTGGGGACTACTACCAATGCTCTAATAGTAGGATATTTAGATAGAACAGCCTTTAAACAATCAATAGCACATCGTGTTTTACCAAAGCCTGTACAGGCTTCTATGGTGCCTCTTCCTTTATGTAATAACCAGGCTCTCTTACATTGCTCCTGTCGCTCATCACGAGTAACAGGAGTAAAGAGGTCTTTCATCAATCTATATTCCTAGTGATGTCCCATCCTTTAAGTTCTGCAACTTTCTTGATTTCTTCCATCTTATCCTTCCATTGTTTAGCCTGGTTCTCGCATTGATTTTGGAAGCGATAAAGAACTTTGTTTGATAGCAGTCTGAGCTGATCACTAGTTAAGTTAGCATATTTATCTCGTTTCAATCTACACATAGATCTAAACTCAGCATAACTTAATCCAGTATCACAGATTTTCAGAGCTATAGAAGGATTCAAACGAAGTTCCTTACTTACTACTAACAGTCTGTTAACAGCTTTACCTGTCACTGGGTCTTTACGATACAAGTCTTTCTGCATTTCTTGCTGTGTAAACCACAGTCCCATTTTTACAATGAAGTTAAGCGTCAAATGAGAGTTGTCAAACAATCCCAAGGAATCTAAACAAGCATCCATAACTAAACTTACTGGTACTTCTCTAAACTCTACAGGGATTCCATTAAGAATTTCTCCAATTGGATAGACCTTAATAGCCTCATTAGTTAACACTTCCTTATTGTTTTTGATAACAGCTTTCAAGTCTTCCAAACAACGTGTGTTTGTGTATTGCTTTTCAGCTCTAAGCCATCTAATAAGAAGCTCTGCACGACATCTTTGTATTTGGTCGGACACAATTCCGAGTAATGTTACACGACCTGGATTCTTGGTATCAGAGTTGTACAACATTTGTTCACAATGATTGTAGAATCGTCTCAGCTGGTCATAACCTGCGTCTACCAATTTAATTTCCTCCTGGACCCCATTTACCTTAGGTCCTTTCCATACATAGCTATTAACGTCGTTTGCTTTATCGCTCAAAGCCTCTCTCAGCTTATCTCCTAATACAGTCATAAATTATTCTTTAAAAATACTTCATAGTTTATCTCCTTTTTAATGTTAATCTAATAATATTTGTCCATCTTCAATGATAGGCTTTTCATGAATAAATTTCAAGAAAATTATATTACTATCCTTGTATGGAACAAAATCTTTACCATCGTACCATTTATCGATGCCTTCTTCTACGTATCTTAGTGAAACATAGCCGACATCT
This sequence comes from uncultured Clostridium sp., assembly GCA_937944945.1. Classification (GTDB taxonomy): domain Bacteria; phylum Bacillota; class Clostridia; order Peptostreptococcales; family Peptostreptococcaceae; genus Intestinibacter. The sequence continues at coordinate 7,215 of CALEBD010000016.1, forward strand.
CCTAATTTCATAGAACACTGGTTCCAATTCGGGAATCGAACACACATTATATCCTTGTAATCTAGATTATCATATTCTAGCCTTTCAAAGACATAATTAGCGTATCCCATCCCGTCCTCACATTCAGCAACAAATTTGACATGGTAAGTTACTTCTTTGGTTTCCACACTTCAAATGTATTAATATCCTCGAACTTCCTACAACCATAAGAAGCGAAGTCTCCTTGCAGCTTATCCATGTTAGGCAAGCAAGGGTAATTCTTACACCTAGTGCAGCTACGTTCAGGATGTTTGTAGTGAAAACCATCTTTGTCCTTAAACATTACTTCAGTAATAGGCATAATAATATTAATACACATGAACCAGCAGCGCCATATTTAATGACATTCTGCTTCTTTTTTAAAGACTTATTAAGACCTTCAATAGATCTATTTTTATCTTCAATTATGTTTCCATAATACAGTAACTGAACTCTACGAAGAGAATCCGTTTTTTCCCAACTCTTATTTATTAGTTCTAGATTAGTTATTCGCTTATTCAATAACGGAACAGTTTCAGACAACTTCTGATGCTCAGCAAATATCAGATTAGTTGTTTTTAGTTGCTCGCTGGTTATTGTAACGGTCGATGTATTCTGAGAAAAAGCACAAATTGATGCTATCAGAACTAGACATAATAGTAGATACTTTCTCATCATACTCTTTGTCTATATACTTAATTTTCTCCACGATGGAATCGTTAACTATATAGATGCTATCTCTAATTATAGAATCCCTTACTATTTCCTGCACATTAGGTGGAGAAACTGTGGTTTCCTTCTTAGGTATTAGCAAATAAATAATTAACAATCCCATCAAGGCTATTAAGATATAGCAAAACTTAGTCCTGTTCATTCAGATCAACGCCTATTGCCTTGGCTTTAGTTACCAGTTCAGCGCATTTAACTACATCTATACCTTCTTTAGCTAGATTCAAAGCTTGCTTCTCTTTATCAGAGAGATTTTTGATTTCATTTTTGAGGGCTTCTTTTCTTTCAAACCGAGCTTTCATTTGGTTATATCCCTTAATGATACGCTCTGGATTTTCTTTCAAGAAAGTAAGCTCCTGTTCCAAGAATGCTTTTACCAGCACTTTACCTGCTACACCTCTAGATGTAGTATAAATAGCTGGACACTTTGGATCATGAAGAGCCTTATCGTAAGCCTTCTTCTGTCCCTTAGCCAAATCGAAGGTATCACTAGGATTACATACTGCAATACCAACGGTTACTACTCTATAGATTCTAGCATAGTCCGGATCATTTGTGCATATGTATTCATCGGGAGCCACCCAACCTACTGCTAAGACACAATCATCCTCACTTACTTCAGCAGCCTGACTTAAAGCACAAGCTACAATTTTACGTTCTTCACCCTTAAAGTCTACAAATGAGTCTACCATGTACTCAATCACATCCTGTTTCATTTTCTACAATTTTAAAACCGTTATTAATTAAATATTCTTCGGGAGCAAATTGTAATTCAAAGAACCTATGCAGAGAGTATTTCTTCCTCTTACAGCATAGTTGATTCTTTTTCAATACAATGGGTTTATTAGAAGAGTAGTATTTTTCTTCCATTAGAGCAGCTCCCCAGCTCCATATTTGATATACTGAACTACAGTAGATAAACTTATCATGCGTATGCACAATCTGTTTATCCTTCTCGTAAGTCCTCCGTGAGGTCGTCATAAAATACCTTTATAGTCTTAAAAATGAATTGATTCTTTTGAGTATTATAACAGTCATTCCAGCTACATTTCTGATAGTGAGATAGTAGTTCGGAAGCTTTTACACCAGTATACACATTTCTGCAAAAGCTATCGTCATCATCACAATCTGCTGCGTTTATGGTGTACTTTCCAATAGAAATCGCATAATGATAATGACTTCTCGCTACTTCGCTAAACTTTTCTTCTAGTTCATAATCCTCGTAAATAATGACTTTGAACTTGAATTTATCTCTACTTAGTAGCCTGGCTAGACAGTATGCTATATAGCAACACCCTCCACAATTAACGTCATATTCCTCATCTAAGAATCTACAAAGCTTATTCAGCCTCTCCGCTAGAATCTCCTGAATCTCCTGAGACTTCGAGTTTAATTTCCTCCTTTGCCTTTTTAAACCCATCTAAGTACCTACCTAAAGTTATAACTTCATCTTTTCCGAACTTTTTTCTTACTGCATAATGGCGACATCGCTCTATAGCAGCTTCTAGGGGATAGCCGTAGCCCTCCACTTTAAATTCTTTTCTCGGATTTTTCCCACCAATATCATACAACAATTCCAAGTCAAACCTCGGAGAAGATTCACTAATGGGAGTAAGTCTGTAAAAAGGACCTTCAATTACCATTTTATTTTGTTATTTACAAACGTCTATTACAGTTAAGTTCTCGTTGCTGGGACGATAATTAATATCCCTATGAGAATTAGACACAATAACCTGGTCAAAATTATTACACATATTAACCAGGCCTTTATCATTAACTGCATGACATACGATTATGATAAACTTGCTATTTGGATATCTCTCTTTGAGAACCTTAAGCTCTCCTAGGAAAGTTCCTCCAGCATCACACAAGTCATCAATGAACACAAATGTAGAATAGTAGCAATTCTTAGACTCCTCTATTTCAAAGGACTCAATTCTTCCAGTCTCTAGATTTCTTTCCTTTTTGAAGACTAAATAACCATAGTGAGAATAGTTACTTCCATATCTGTCCTTCGCCCCATGGTCTGGGAACACGATATTACTTTGGGCTGGAATCCAAGAGTAGTGTCCAAATTCCCAAGGTAAACATCTGTCACCAAGAAGATGAAAAGTTCTACTAGAATGTGCCTCAAGAACATATATGTTTCTATAGCCTAAGCTATTTAACATATTACATACTACTTTCAAGGAGAATGGACGATTAAAACTCATTACTCTATCCATACGCATAGACATTAAATAAGTAATATGTAAATCCCATTCTACTTCTTGTCTATCTAAAATATCTCCTACTTGCATTAAGAGGAATAAATCCTCAGTATTAGATATTCTACAAATGACATCAATAGATTCCTTTCTGTTTAATTCCTCAGTAAGGAAAAACTGAGGCTCTCCATCAGGAAATCTAGTAACATCGTACTTAATTTCACTGATTTCCTTGTTGATTAAGTTTAATTTCATCTACTACATATTTTAAGATTTCATAACTTTCTTCTAGACCTGCCCTATCATCTAGGAGGATATTGTAATAAGGTTTCTTAGATTTAGAGAATATAGAACTACTAATGTTTGGAGCAGATAAAGTATTAGAAGTAATATTTGCTATTCCTAATCGCATACAAATTGTCTGCTTTGCCATAATTTTATAATCATCTTCATCAGTGGTGAATAAAATCATTTCAAAACCTAGAAGTGAGCATTCTTTAAGTAGTTCTATAACGCAACTATAATCTCCGCCAGTATTATGGTAATCGAAAATAGTATTATCAAAATCGAAAGCGACTATTAGCTTTCTGTATTTATGATACTCTTCTAATAGTCGTTTCTTGCAAGCTTCTTTCCCAAAAGGATGATTAAAGTCCATGGTCAATTCTTTGTCTGATTTCTTCAAGAGAATATTCTTTCTTCAAGATACCATCTTCAAAGACAGTCTCTAAGCATCCCTCTTTTTCCTCCTCGATTGAGACCTGGTCGGTAGCAGTATACTTCCCATCCAGACCTTTATAGACAGCAATCAAACCTTTCAAAGAGTTCTTAGTACCATCATCAGTTTTAGGATGTTTGAAGATTTCTTTCAACTCGCCATTTACTACGCAAGCAGTAGCCTTAATAGCAAACCCAAGACTATCTCTACTTGCATACTGATAGGAATATGAACCTACTCCAAGAACGAGATTACAAGCCGCCATATGAGCGTTTTCTAATCTCAAGTAGATTTGCTTTTGACGTTCTAGAGTAATAGAATCTCCATAAAGCAGACCAACCTTAGTGCTAGGATAGCGGTAATCCTTTGAAGTAGTATTCCATCCGAAGATTTTACCAAGCATATAATATGCCCCATAATATTGACCTTCGGACACTTCAACATACTCTGCATCGTCGTTAAACGGAGCATAGCAGCAATAATACTTACCTTCTTTCATTCTGGTATTGAAGTGAGGATTAGTTCTCAACCCGCAGATTATATCTACTGGGTCTCCACTATCAGGACGGATTACTACTCTACCATCACGAGCCATAATGTCTTTCTTCAGCTTGGGTAAGAAATTTTCAATTACATTCCAGAAATCCCAAGTATCAGATACAATAGAAACAAACCCAGAAGGATACAAATCATTAATTAGACGTTTGAAAGTGCCCAGCTCATCTTCCTCCCCTCCAGCACACATTACAGAGTGTTCTGTTGCTGGAACTGTAGCAGCAATCAATTCCTTGTCTGAATTAGCTCCATAATATTCTTCCAGGGCAGCAATAGCTGGAATAGTCTCACTTCCCACAAAAGAAGTCATATGCGCCATACCAGATATGATTGCAGCTTCCATTCCCGCCATACCTCGCATTGAGAAATCATGACAACAAAAACCAAGATTTACATCTGTTGGAAAACCAGTCTTGCAAGCATGACGATGTAGCTCTTTCTTATAGAGCCTAGCTCTAGTAGCAGATGTGCACGGCATCCACAAGGTACAGCTGATAATAGTCTCTAAGTAGTTAGTTAACCAAAAGAACTCGGGTAGGGTATTTGTAATGGTCATCATGGGAACCCGAATAGGGCACACAGAACCTTCAGGAAGAGCCTTTATGCGAATTGGTAGATACCCAAGGTCATATAAAGCTTCAATATGTCTGTACCCAACGGATTCAATACCAACAAAGTTGTTTACTCTACGATAGAACATCTCCACAGCTTCCTTCTTTGGTAGATTAAAGAAGTTTTTCTCAAACTGTTTAATGAGATATTCTTTGATTAGGTATTGAATACCAAATACTACTGAACCTTCGGTTGCTTCTGGGAAGTATTTATTACTTCTAGGAGTCCAGTTACTATAAACTTGTTCAGTACCTTCGGGGTACATTCTGTGATGGCCCAACTTGTAACCATCTGTAGCATTAATTATTTCCATTCTAAAAATTATTTTAATAACTAATTGTTAATAAACTTTTCATGCCTTTACCACTAGCTAAATTCTTAAAACACTGAGTGATAAATTCCTTCGTTTCTGGATGGATAGCCCTAGGAGAATTTATATACTTAATCCACCAGTTATATTCTCCTTGAAAACTATTACCGTTGTATACTTTACCAGCAGCCAGATAATCGCATACCAATTCTAGAGCATACTCTTTAGGCATCTTCACTGGAACACCGCCAATGTCTAGCTTAGTTACCCAGTATTCATAATGGTGTGGATTTCTTCCTCTGTGATGTAAATAAGACCTAGAATATCCTAGAATTTCTTTTTCCTTGTTTAAGGGAGATGTGTCATCATCGTAAAATTTTACAGAACGAGAGAACTCATACCATCCGAATTTAGATAAGTCGTGCAAGATGCCCTGTTTGTATAAACCTAACTGAAAACAGTAATAAGCTACCCAAAACTTATGTCTAAGTATTCGCCTAAGATGTTTCAGTGTTATACACATACATTTAAGAATTTCCATATCTTCTTCACTATTCTAGTTAGAAAATTATTTCCTCTTAGATTGAACTTATGTGTATATCCAGACAACTTATCTGGATTCCACACAGCATGAACTATATAGAATAAATATCCTACTGTGTATAGCATAATGTTCAGTACTGGGATAAATCCTAGGATTAGTATTACTAAAACTAGCCACACTGGAACTTTAAGGTCATAGTCTTCTTCTATAAGTGCCACACTTCTGCTATACCCATTGTAATAAACGGTTACATGGGTATCTTTCAAGATAAGCACCGTGATGATTACCATCACAGTGCATATTACTAGATACATCATTTGTTATTAGCTACGTCTTTAAATAAGGTGGGAACCTGACCATAAGTAGGAAGTTTTCCATCCCACTTCTTAATCATATCCTGCTGAACTATGAGAACTGATAAAGATGCTGAAATCTTTCTATTATATTCAGCTTCTGCATCACCCTTAATCTTAAGAGCTTCTGCCTCTCCTTGTGCAGCTGCTACTTTCTTTTTAGCTTCTGCCTCAATAGTCTTAACTTCATTCTCTGCCTTCAAAGCCTGTTGAATTGCAGCATTCTTAGCATCAATAGAATTGACTAGCGTCTGTGGATATTGAAGACCAGAAGTCATTTGTTCAAGCTGAAAATTCTCAGCCAAGAGTTCCTTTGACAGTCTATCTTCTATAGACTTCTCAAACTCCTCACGTTTACTTACTAGTTCATCAGTAGTATAGTTATTCAGCTGAATGCGAAAAGCATTCTTTACGTAATTACACAAAGTAGTGTTAATTACCTCTACAATATCTTCCTTTCTATACTTCTTAAATACTTCTGGTGATTTCCCGTCAACAATCTTCAAAGAAATTGTAGGGTCTACAGTAAATGATGATCCATCTTTAGCATTAATACTGAAAGGAGGATAGTCCACAGTCTGTACGAATGTAGGATATTCATATACAGCCGTAGTAACAGGATTGTACCATACCGCACCAGTAACAAGAGACACATCGTCTACTCCTTTACCATCTCCGTATAGATTTACCTTGATGCCTTCATAACCAGCATCAATTCTCTCATAGCCACAACTAGACAAGCCAAACACCAAAGTTAATACACACAAAAGCTTAATAATTGTCTTCATTTTCCTTATTTAAATAATGTTTCTTAATATATTTGAATATCCTATAAACTAAACTTGGGATTGCCACTAGTAATAGTAACAACCCCAAGATATTTGCAGCATACAATGATTCGGATAATAACCATAAGCTGACGTTGTAAATTACAACGATTAATAGAACGGCAACAAATGCCTTAATTAAGTTTTTCTCGACCATAGAATAATATATTCTCTATTGCCGCTTTTATTATACCATAGTAGTACATTATCCTCTGTAATATCTACATACGGGTCATAATAAATATACGCGGCAAACATTATGCACACAATTATAAACGCAATCATGATTTATCGAGTTTTAATAGACCCAGGTCTGGTAGTTGCAGCCTGAAAGTCTTTTCCTTGTTTATCCCACCATGCTTGCTTTGCTTTTAACCAAGCTACTTTTTTCTTATACTTCATTGTTCGGAAATTATTACGATACGATTAAATTCATTATCTCCAAATTCAGTGGTAATTCCGCATCCCTTAACAACCAATTTATCCTCTGGAGCACCATAGCTAATCAGAGCCTTCTTCATAGATTCTGCCCTAGCTACAGCAAGGTTATTATTAAACTCTTCTGGACCTTCTTCCGAAGCATATCCCTCAATCACATAAGTTTTTCCACTATTAGAAATATAGGAAGCTAGTTCTGAGACAGCCACATTGGAAGTTTTAGAAATCTCTGAAGAATTTTGAAGGAATTGAATTTTTGGAGTCAAAAGCTCTACTTTAGTAATTTCGATTGTGTCCGTCTTAACAATTTCTATTGGTTTACGAGCCATAAGTTCCTCATTCTTGGCTCTCAACTCATTAATAGAAGCGTTTAGGCTTTCAACCTCGGCATCACTATACAACTTCATAATTGGAAAGTCCCCTTTGCTAGACTTAAAGCGATAGGTAGCACCAATATAGACGTTAAACTCATGATTCAGAGGAGAAGTCTTGGGAAGTAACATATACTCAGGAGTAACATTTAATGCCCATCTATTAGAGATATTAAAGTTACATCTAACGGCTCCACGGGCGGATACATTATTATAGACATCTCCATAAGTATGATACCAACCAGCACCAACGATTAGTATAGGCTCAAACAGACGCCTATCTCCGTTATATCCACATATCAGGTTAGTAAGATTGGTAGTAACGTTAGCTGTCAAATTATGTGAATCAAAGAATGTTTTATTTCCTTGGTTCATTCCAGCCATCATGTCTAACTCCAAGCCAAAGATAGGAGTAACCTCCTTACCAATAGCAATGTTTACTAGTACATCATTTGGTTCTGCCCAACTTCTATGGTTATCCCAAATAGTAGTTCCAACATTACCAGAAATATACCAGTTATCCTTCATACTTCCAGTCTCAACAACTTGTGCGCTAGCAAATGCACACATCAAACACAAACAAATAATATTAAAAATTCTCTTCATAATTAAATTAGTTAAATTAATCCCACCAAGTTCTCATACGTTCAAACCTAAGTTTATTGTACAAGTACCAGGCTTTTTCTCTTCTCAAATGGTCTTGAAGAATAGGTTTACTCAAATCAAGATCAGCAGCTTTAGGCCAGAATCGTTTCCAGTTCTTAATGTTTATGTGCCTATCTACGAATCCTTCAGACCCAGGTCTGAAATCACAATGATAGGCAGAATCTATCTCTAGAACAATATCTAAAAGTCCTAGTGCGAGTTTTAGATTCTTTTCAACAACTTCGTTACCTTCAGCAATTCTAGATACTTTGAAGTATTCATACATTCTAATTAAAGCTTGTTTCTCTAGGGAGAGAACAAAACCATAATCAAACGGATAGAACTTCATAGCCTCTTTAATGAGTCTCTTGTTTTTGTTCTTTCTTAGTTTCATATTCTTGACTTGCTTCAACTGCTAATTTATCTGCTAAATTATTCATCTCAGAAAAGAAATCAGAATTTGAAGTATGTCCCTTAACCCAACAAAATTTTATGTCAGGGCAAAACTGGCTTGCCTTAGCAAAAACCTTGTCATATAAGTTCCACAACTCTACATTCTTTTTTCTTTTCCATCCTTTTGTAGCACATCCTATGACATACTGAGAATCTGAATAGATAGTAAGAGATTCTATCTTACGGCTTACTGCATTGAGAGCATATATTACAGCTAACAACTCACATTTGTTGTTAGTAGTATTTGGAATCATCTTGCTAAATTCATAGGATTTTTTCCCATCAATTACGAATACAACTCCTACTCCTCCTGTATTTCTAGATGAACTAAAAGCTCCGTCAGTAAAGACCTCTAAATTACTCATTCTGAGTATTAGTCCTGAGATTAGTTCCTAGTAGTATTGCTATCTTTAGCAGGTCGTCTTGGTTATCACAAAATATATTATCTAAAATATAGTTTGCGTAATCACTTATTCTAACTCTCTTTCCTACAGCTCCATACTTCCCATTAAGCCACTTAATTTGTGGAATAAAGTCTTCCAAATTATCTCCAAGATGCCTCAAGGCTTTTCTAATAGAGACTGGAAACCACATTTTTTCTTTTATCCAATCTAAGTGACAATAACCAAAAGCAAAAGCTCTACTCAAATCCTTCTGAATGAATTCATCTAGCTCGAAATTTCTCTCATGCCTTCCTAATTCCTCAAAATCATCTTTTAAATCTAAACAGAACACTTCATTGAACTCAATCATCGCTCCAAGATTCTATAACACCAATCAACTCTAGCATACCATATCTACACATAGCCTTAAATGGCCCAGTAGATATAGAAACAAATGTTGATTTACTGTTTCTATAATTTCTTATTACTTGCGTAAGTAAGTCTCTAGCTAGTGCTCTTAGGTCAGAAATAGATGGAACTCTATACTCTCCAGGACTTATATACATCCTCCAAGGAGACTTTCCTACACATTTCCCATCATCGTCATATGTTCTATGACTCTTGTCCCAACTCATATATTCTAGAACCTTGTCAAAGTCAAAGTTCTCCATGATGTAGTTATACTGAACATCAAGAGGTGGGGCATCACTGAAATTTCTTGTCTTCTTTACTTTCATTTTTATAACATTCAACGAGACGTTGCAGATTGGGAAGTTTGTTAGGTCTCACACTGACAATTAAACCTCCTTTCCGCAGATTGTAACTCAATTTGATTCCACAATGATTAAGAATTTCAATAAATTCTTTCAATGCGTTACCTTTCAATACATTTCTATAGACTAGCTTCTGACCATCTTGATAACCTTCACGGTAGTATTCATTCGCAACATCAGAAATAAGCCATCGCTTAATAGGAGATACCCTACTTAAGAGTTCATTGACTCTGGTTGCGATAAAATCCATATTACTGAATACTATCAATTACAAGACTATCCACACCTAGAGTGTCTACACTCATTGTGTCAGCAACTTCTTTAACGATTGCGATAGAATCGTTTTCTGGAGCCTGAGTTTTTGTATTACCTGCACAAGCAGACATCAGTGCAACCATTCCGAAAAGCAATAGTACTTTCTTCATTTTTCTTAATTTAAATTAGTTAATAATCATTTTATCTATCAAAAAAAAAGAGTGGTTCCAGTATCTGTGCTTCTCAGATACTTTCCCCACTCCTATCACTCCGAAGAGCTTGTACCGTTATTAGGTCGGCCAACCTCCCTCTTCATCTTGTTGAGAATTTGGGATAATAGTCACCAAGTTTAAAGATTACTTGTAACTGAAGCAAATGCTGAAACCCTTAACAGGGCTTCGTAACTCCTCCAACAACTTGGTTGGTGAGCTATAGTAGGAAGCTAACACGCAGGCAAAGATGAAATCAAAGTCAAAGACCTAGCTACACTAACAAAGACTAAGACAAAGACTCTCAATTAGAGAGTAGGTTGTAAATTTTTGTGTAGCCAGCGAATAAAGATTAAATCCATGCGGATTTAAGAATATACTGTTCATAATTATTCCTGTTAAGTATGTTATGTTAGCTTCCTACGGAAGTCCTCTAATTACTTAGAGGAAGAGTCGCCTTGTCTCCTAATCTCTTCGAAAATATCTAAAAGATTCTTAGGCAAAGCGATTTTTAGTTTGGAAATACGTTCCATTTCAGAAGTTTTCCAACTATTGAAACGACTTCTCAACTCTCCTAATTCGGAGGTATATTTATCGTATTTTGCTTTAAATTCAGCCATTTTCTCACGATACTCTTGTTCTTGAGTGTTAGAAAGTTTATTAACCTCCTCCTTAAGCTCAGCTTTAAGAGCATTTAACTCCTTCTCGTAAGAACGATAGGTGTCTTGAAGAGACATGAACATATTGTCCACCTTTTCTACTTCGATGGTAGGGTCTTGGTAGTAGAGAATTAAATCTCTTCCAGAGCCTTCCTTATAGATAGGACAATTCTCAGCTGCATGAACTTCTTTTCGTGCCTTACTAAAGGCTCCTTTTGGATGAATATACTTTCCATAGGTAGAAGCAAACGCCTCTAATCTTAGGAATTTATTTCTCTTGTTAATATCCCACGACTTTATGATAGTTTCTTCAGTCGGAGAAGGTAGAGCTTCTGGATACTTAGGCTGCTCTGGCAGTCCTATTCCCTGACTTTCTGCCCAATCATCAAGCATAGTAGCAGATACTTTGCCAATCATTCCTTCTTTCTCTTTGATAGCTTCTCGTACCCAAGCACAAAAACTATTCATGGCAGCGACCTTTTCCAAATCATCTTTTATAAAGTCAAGGGACTTTTGTCCTACTGTCATTAACTGCTTTTCTCCTCCACCGATAGAGGCTACAGATACTTGAAAGAATTTCACATTATTCAAGCGTTCCTGTGCTGCTTGAATCATTTCTTGTGCGATGTTCGCATAAAAGTTTGCTGACGTAGAAGTCAACCCTTCATTTCCAAAAAATACACTGTTCATATTAGTTACGTTTTGTTAGTTTATCCACAACATTAATTATTGATTCTTCTCCTGCTATAAATCCATCACGATGAACATTTCTAAGTAAACTCTTCAGAGATTCTAATTCTTCATCTGACTTTAGAGTATTTTTTCTATATATTTCAATAAGTTCTTCTATATATCTTTCCATATTATTGATATTAAATTAGTACCCGAAGTGGGACTCGAACCCACACGCCCATTACTGGACACCAAAATACATCTGTGACGCAGAAGGGAATCGAACCCTCAATCCCATAAAGGGCAACGCATTTTAAGTGCGTTTCGTATACCAGTTCCGACACTGCGCCATCTTATTATTTACCTATGTTCTTGCCACGGTAGTTATCAGTAAAAGCATGACAATTTGGGCAGAGTAATTGTAAATTCTCTGCTCTCAAATCATCCTTAATGCCGTTTACATGATGTAATTCTAGAGCAATAGGTTTGCCCATCCACTCTGTATTACCGCAACATTCACATTTGTATTCTTTCACACATTCCTTTAACAATCTGTCTTTTAAATGATATGTACTTCTATAAGAGGAATGCTCTATTAGAATAGATTCTAACGGTTGTGCTCCTTTTATAGGCTTGTACCTATCTCCTTGATTCCAAGCTTGTCCAGTCATGTGAGATGTATCTAAGTTAAGTTCACTAATCTTACGCTTTACAGTCTCGTAGTTACTGCCAGCAGGTTTAAGTCCTAGCTTTCTCATTACTTCTGCATGAGATAGGCTGGTCTTTACTGCTTCAATGAATTGTTCGTCTGTCCATTTTCTCTTACTCATCCTTGTATATTTAATACACAAAGATAGTAATTAAATTTGAGTCTACCTAATTCATTAAGTTAAAATTTGTGAACACCTGACGTGTCTACCAATTCCACCATTCGGGCATAGTAATTAGCTATACTCACGTACCGCTAATCAACTTACTATAATAACAGTACAAGTGTTAAATTCAAAGTTAAAAACTGTTAACTTACTTAAACTGTAGACAGGTGTTAATAAACTTATCAACATCAGTTCCACAATCAATATAGTTAGGGGTAACTTTTTCAAAGTATCTTAGATTAGCTTCTGTGCCTATTAACCCAAGCTCTTCAAAATCGTAACCCTCTCCATGAATATCAAAGGGTAGTCCAGGACTGAATGTCAACCAGGCTACTCCTTCAAATTCGCAACAAATACAAACTGTCAACCCACTTTCTCTTAGTCTGTCTAAGATTTGTGGACTAACAGTCTTTAATACTACACACTCACCCGAGTTCGGCGAGTCTCCGTTTGATTTCATCTTCGGACAAGCTTTCTAACTTCTCAGATTGTTTCTTAGCTAACAGTTCCGTCAGGCGAGCCTTTTCAGCAGCCTTATTCTTAGCTGTCTCTCTATCAGCCTTCTCTTTTAGCTTATCCGTTATAATCTCCTTCACAATATTGAACTTCAATTCAAGTTCGGTATTGCTGGGAGTATCATTAGTTATGAAAGACTTTCTTGGACTTTTAGCTAGTTCCTCATCGTAAGAAACGGCTAATTTATCCAATACTGGCAGGCTCAAGTCCCACAAATCTTCTACACTCAGATTACCTTTACTAGTTGCGAAACGCAACTTCATTTTTGACGCTTGTTTAAACATAATTAGAAAATGATTTTAAATGATTTATTATCAACTTTTACAACAACATCATTGTGTGATGTGCTAGAAAATCCCAATCCACTCAACTGGTCATCACTGTACTCAGCTTTTGCTCTAGAACCAAGAGCTTCAAACACTCTTCTATGCTCCTTTTCAAGGTCAGCTCTCAGATATTCATTAAAGAAACCTCTAACAGGGTCTGGATTCTTGCATCCATCTATCATAAAGAACAGATGCTTGTTTCCTATAGCGTTGCCTTCCCAATGATTAGGAGAGAACATAATACAAGAAACCTTCTGGAATTTCATTGTATCAATTCCCCACTCGTTAGTAGATTTGAACGATGTAGAACCCTCTTTAATAGTAGGAGTCATGGAAATGTTTCTTTGTCCATCAACATGGATACGAGCAACTTCAATGTATTCCTTGCTCAGAACTACTTTTCCATACTGGAATTTGTGAAGTTCTCCATTAATCTCGATTTCCATTTCGAAACCAAAATCAATACTTTCCCTCTTATAGAAGTTATGCACTCTTACCACATAATCTCCCGGTCTTAGTCTGCTAGGGTCTGTCCATATGATGTTCTCAACAGCATCTCTAGTTTTTCCGGAACCTGCATTCATGTCAATATCAAGAGTTCCTCCAGTATAACCAGTTTTGCTTCCATAATAGATTTCTCTTCCACCAGGTTCGGTTACATGAAGGTCAAGGTCATCATAGTTAAACCAGTGAAGAGAGCATCTCATGAAACCGTCTACATTTCCACCAGCAGCCTTTACCTTCTCCTTGAAGGAATCGGCTACAGAACCATTATAAACCCAAGCAAAGTTGTTATTCCACTTAAACAACTGTCCAGCATCCGGATTTTCAGGAGCAGTCAGAGTAACAAAGTTGGGAATATGTCTGTTCTCTACCAAGATAGAAACCTCCTTAGCTCCTGGAAGTACATTCTTGACAAAGGCATCAGCAGAAACCTCTTGGGCTTTGGTAAACTCTTTTGGGTTTACTGTAGAAGTTTCGGAGAGCATATCAAACATTCCTCCCTTCATCTTTGCTCTAGTATCTCTATTTACGAATAGAACATCATTCACAGAAATATCTTCCACATGAGCATGACGACGAGGAAGTGCATCAGTAAGACCTAGCTCTTCTACCTTCTTCTGAGCGGCTTCAATTTGTTTCTTAGTAATAAGAGCAGTAGGTCTCTTATAGTTAGCAGGAGCCATGATGTTTTCATATGCTCTTACGGCTCTCTCCAAATCTACACCATTACTTAGGTCAATAAGTAAAGTTCCCATAGCCGTATTTCTAATCTTAGCTATAGGAGACTTAAAGTTTAACCAGCAATAGTTAGTTCTTACTTCTGGACTCAGAGTTTGAGCAGTAACTAGTGTTCTTCTAAATTCCTCCAAACTCTTCAAGAACTCTGCACCTCTATAGAGATTATTTCCTTCTATAAGCTCAATAACAGTTTCAACTGCCTCCAGCTTAAGCTCGCTGATAGAGCGTTCAAATACCCCAGCTCTTGCTCTGACATCTCCCCTGTAACCGGCAGCAGAGTCAAAACCATGAACTCGCCTGTTGAACTTGAAGTTATTCGGAATAGTTACGTACAGATGTGTCCAAGTTCTAGTTGTTCCATCAGGGAGTAGTTGAACATTATGGTCACAACCATGAAATTCGTTCACATCTTGAATGAAGACATCTCCTATTCCAGCTTCCTTAACTAATTTAGCTAGAGCCTGTGCTGTTTTCTCGTATCCAGGAGTGTGCACATCATCCCAGAATGTTTTAGTCTTATATGTTTGAGGGTCAATCGCTACAACTTTACCATAATGCCGGATAAAAGATTTACAGGCATTGCAGTTATGGTCTTGTCTAACGGTTTCATCTTCAAACGACAGAAGATAGCCCATCCAAAGGGGGTCTTTATCAACATTAGCAACAAACAGGTTTTCTGCAATCATATTATTGAAAGCAGCTTCTACATCTTTCTTAAAATTCTTAAATTCCATTTTAAATCTATTAAGTGTTCAACTTTTTGTTCATTTCTCCCTCTAAATTTCTAAGAGTTTCTATACTCTCTTCATAGAACTTATCCTTACCTAATTCACAGACTTTGTAATTAGATAATATTTGCTGGAATCGCAAATGTGGACTACATTCTATGATTTGAGCTAGTCTAGTTAAAATCTTAAAGTTAGCTTGTTTTCTAAGCTTAATAGCCTTTTCAATCTGGGCTTCCATACTTGTTGATAATATCTAACTCTAATTCTTTAACCTTACTCTCATATAGAGAATCTTCGGCATATCCAATCCTATCTAGGAATCTATAATAGTCCTCTTCTGGATCGTACCTACTTAGAATAAATTGCTTATAAGCAAATACACAGCTTATCCAACTATCAAACTTGAAATAGGACATCGTTCTTGAATTATACAGTCCGAACAAATTATTGTTGTCCTTACAAAGTTTAGACTTGAAGTTACCAGATTCTAGAATAGCCTGAGCTGTTATGATAGCAGGACTTGGGAAATCATAGTGTTTAAGAGTATTATACAATACTTCCTCATTCACCTCCTCCATCAAATAGAATGGATGTTCCGGCATCAGCATAATTTTCTCCTCTGGAAACCTCGCAGAATGTATCCAGTGGTGCAAGGAATAACCAGTTGCAAATCCGAATACAATACTAATCATTAAAATAATTGAAACTCTCTTTTTCATATCTCAATAGAATTAATAAATCTTGCATCATTAGCTAATTGATATACAGTAGTATTTAGCTCTGGCACATAGACTATATAGTAGTAATCAAAGAATTGATTATTATCCTCAAATCCTATGATTACTCCTTTTCGTCCTCCATCTACAATGCAGTCTCTATACATATATTTTGCAATATCTTGACGGATTCCGTCATGATTTATTACAGCCTGCAATGCAGAAAGTCCGTAGTAAGATGTATTTACACCCCTTATCTCATGTCCAAGCAAATCTTTATCAAAAGGAGAACTTACTATCATAACAATACTTTAGTTAGGTCCTCTACAGTTAGATTAGCTATCTTCGATAATTCACAGATTTGGTTTGAGAAATCTAGCCTTGTTTTAAGTTCTAAATCCCTCCATTGCCGTACCTCCTCTCGACTCTTTCTAAGTTCTTCTTGTAAGTAGGATATAGCCGCCCTTGCTGACTTTAATTGCTCTGTAGAACAAACGACAAAGTGCTTAGCTCCCTTCTTATTTGTAGAAGGAAGAGCGGCCTCAGCCTCTTCAATACTATCGAACTGTCCTAAGATAAAAGGAATATTATTACATTCCTTAATTAAATAGTACTTACTCATCTTTAATTCCTAGATAATCCTTTAATAATTGAATGTTTCCTTCTCTCAAATGCCGAATAAAAGCCTCCCTTTCTCTCTCAAATAGCAGAATTTTACTCTCTAACAGGTCTATTCGTCTTTGTTGATTTTCCTCGTATTCTTCAATAGCGTCAGAAATTGCTTTAAGTATAGAAGATTCCTTCATAGCGCTACTCATTGTAGAACTCTTCGTCCCCATTATCGTCGCCTATAGGATTCTCCCATCCGTACTTTACAGCAGTAGCCTTAAACAAAGGCAACCCATACATAGCATAATTCTCTTCAGGATAATTCTCTAAGCCCTCTTCTAGAACTTGATTCCATCTTAGTACCACGTAGAACATTAGGCTAGCTGAAATGCCTCTCTGGTCTAGAGCCTTCTCAAAACCAAACTCTACGTCAGACTTAAGTTGCTCTAGGATATTCCCTCTAGTCCATTCCTTAGGCTCTGGATAAGGCTCATCACCATCGTACTTGAAGCCTATTTTTTCTAACTGCTCTTCTGTTAAAAACTTTGCTAATCTAGAACCGAAACGGTCATCGAGAACTACGGCATAGTCTTTGTAATTGTCTAAAATCTCATTTAACGTTTTCATTTTTTACATATCTTTTAGGTAAATATTTTGAGGATATTCCCCGAATACTGATAGAGTTACAGCACAAATCCATACCCTGTCATTGTAATTCTTACTTTTGCATAAGTAAGTTGCTCCACATTCATCCTCCTCAATTTTAGACAACGTTATCTTAGCTGCAGCTGGGTCAACCATCTGCAATCTAACAAACTTATTATCTAGAGAATCAAGAAGTTCATCTGCACCACCAACCATAGCTAGCTCTCCTGGGTCTCCATCGAAATCTGGCCACCAATAAAACCAGACTCCTCCCACTTTTACAAATTCAAATGTTTTTCTCATCAATTATTAATTATATTAAACAAAAAATACCCCAACAACTTCCGCTGCTGGGGTACATAGTAACGCCAACGGGATTCAAACCCGTATGGCAGGCGTGAAAAGCCTGAATCCTAACCATTAGATGATGGCGCTATCCTACTGCACAATCAAGCTATAAGCTTCTTGCAACAGTTTAATAGTTGGAACCATACGGTTATCAACAACTATTATTTTATAAATGTTCAGAATTTCTTTGTAGGTTAAAGATGTACAAGTTAGAAATATCTGCACATCTTCGTTTACAGAACCATTTGACAATCCTAAATCTACTTTAATCATACTGGGTAATGTCCCAATCTGAGAAATATCCCAAGTAGATTTAGTTCTCCTGAAAACTTCCCGCTGTTTGGAAGTAAGTTGCTTTTCTTTCAATCTAGACTCAATAATAGTACCATCAAACGTTAACGAACCTCCATCGGTATTACTATTATTTAATGCTAGCTGAATCTTCTGAACTGCAGAGTCTTTAGGTTTTGGCTTAAATTGCACTCCTTCCTTCAAGCCCTTAATAATCTGCAATGAAGGAATAAAGTCTTTTATTTGAGTTGCATTCCATACAAGAAATTTTCCAGGACTATCCTTAACAGTAACTATATACTTAGTCCCTCCGTTCAATGGAATAATCACTTGTAAGTCTGCATCACTCATTTTACTTAAATGGTCTGATACTCTAACTTTGACGTTTCCAATGACAAAGTAGCGAGAAACAGTTGTTTCCGCTTCGATAATCTCAGTAGCAGTTGCTACTAAATACTTTTCTAATCTAGTCATAAAAATTAATCTAATTTAATGGTTAAGATCCCCCACTCGGATTCGAACCGAGGTCTCGAGATTACAAATCACGTGTTCTAACCAACTAAACTACAGGGGAATAAATGCTGAGACTGGGGGATTCGAACCCCAACCTTCACAGTGCCGAGAGTACCAGACTCGAACTGGTGACCTTCGCATAGACAGTGCACTATTCTACCACTGAACTAACCCTCGGTGTAACTGGATTACTCCAGACTAATTAAACCCTTCTCTAACATAATATGGTGATTCGGACATAACCATACTAAATTATTCTCGTTGTTAATCTCCTTAATAAGAGTGTCTTCGTCAAATTCTAATATTCCTTTAAGATGATGTACTTCAAGTATTGCATCAAATTCATGATTATGACAATATTGACATACTTTCTCACGTTCGGAACTTTCTAATACTCTACGAGCATTAGTCCTTATTTCTTGACATTTAGATGATAAGTACTTCTGCCCAGATGTATAATAACCTAATGTTTTGTTACCAATTCCATTAAGTTCTTCCCAGCAACTACGACACATTTCTGAATCTTTATGCTTAGGTTTACCACATCTAGGACATATCTTGTTTTCATCGTGCTTTATCCTACCTCTATTATTGTAAGAAGCAGCACACGAATGACTACAAAACTGTTTCTTCCTCACATCTGCGACCCTCTGATTATCTAGTACTTCGATTACCTTACCACATTCCTTACAGTGGTTAGGATTCTCATAATACAATTTAAGAGATTGTTCTCGATTCACAGATAAGTTTAATTAATTTTAATGACAGTGTGATATGCAAGCCATTACACCACAGCCTCGATATTTAATCCCAGTACCATATTTCTCTGAGGATTTTTACTTGTTGTTTGATTTGTTCAGAAATTTTCTACATATTATTTACAGTGTTAGTTGGGAAGGGCAGAGTTGAACTGCCGTCTAGAAATTATCAGTTTCTTGTTCTAACCGTTAAACTACATCCCAATCGGTTGAACTATAGCCCTGTCATGTGGACCTAACGGGAGTCGAACCCGTGTCCAAACAACCCTTATTACAAGGATAACGTGCGTCTCATTTTTATTACATCAGCTAGTGAGTTCTAGCATTTAGATAGTTTTATTAGAAGAGCTGGATTCTTTACAGTAGAGGTGAACCAGCAGTCCTCCTACTAACTAATTTACAAACTACCAAACTGGGGGCTGACTAGAAGTCATTCTTCCACCACTCCATTTACGTTGGAGAACGTCTATTTGTAGCCCATAGATAGGCAGTGGAGATTTCAGCTCTACTAACCTTTGGCTTTCAAGTTAATGCATCTAAGCTTCACTGTAACCTGTAGGTACTATGATTCTTCCCTGAAGGTCTCGTTATAACACTTAGATACAAACCTCTTCTGTTTCTAGGTCTCTCCAGTAACCCGACTTGATTAATAGTGTCTATTAATAAGTCAGCAGCTTAGGCTGCCATTCTTACAGGTGCAATTTCTGCAGTTATTTGTTTTCTTCGTTTAAAGAGATTGCGCTCTACACGTCCTTATAATTCGTAATCGCCTGTCAAATCCAAGTAGGCCCATGTTCCAGTTTATCTCTGATTAGAAAACTGGAGAAAAGAAATTGTAGCATTATAGTTGAGCCAGGAGGCAAAATTGTGACCTTACAAGTAAGCAAACGACGCGTATCCTCAACAGTAAACAGCTTAGGATAGCATAGACCGCTACGCCCACCAATGATAATTAAAGCATCTCCGTACCTCTGAACTATAGTTCCAGGCTCCATTTCCTCGTCACAGAACCAATTTACAATCTCAGCTACATCTCCATCTTTCATATTTGTAAGATGTGTTGTGATTGTCTTATTAATTACTTTTGCCATGTAAACACTGTTTTAATATTTCCTTAGTAACTACTCTATCAGCTTCTCTAGATAGCTTATCCAACTTTTCTAAGTCAAACTCGCTAG
Organism: uncultured Clostridium sp.; assembly: GCA_937944945.1. GTDB lineage: Bacteria > Bacillota > Clostridia > Peptostreptococcales > Peptostreptococcaceae > Intestinibacter. The sequence continues at coordinate 27,691 of CALEBD010000016.1, forward strand.
ACTGGAACTTAAATTGAATCCAAGTTGGTTCACTAGGTCTATAGTCTAAATAAGTCTCACACTTATCAGTTCCCAAAACCTCATGCACCATAGCTAATATACGTTCACCAGCAGCTTTAGTTTTTACGAATCCAGATAAATCATATCCAACACCTCTAGAACTCCAGTATTCTCCTTCCTCTGGACGAATGTCTTTTGGTTCCCAATGCCAGGCAGAAACACCGGACCTAGGATGAGCAATACGATGAGCATACTCCATTACGGATTCCGAATTTGGATCAGAAGGATTCTCTGGATGAGAGCCATATTGCACTATGCCTTTTCCGTTATCACTTCTTATTTCGAATGTTAGTTTACAATGTCTGCAAGTTCCAGAGGTAACTCCTCCGCAAGAGAAACAACCACTGGTCACAGAATCACATCCACAATTAGGACAACCCCATTCCTTAAATTCTGAGAATAATATAGATAACATTAGTAATTAGGTTTAAATTCTACTTCCTTTAATACAACATACATCTTACCATCCTTCTGTTCTATACAACCATTGGCCTGTAGAAAATTAATTATAAAGTCCATAGGAATGTGGTAATTGTCAGTTACAAGCATACTGCCATCAATATGATAGCGTTCTTTTCTCTCTAATCTAGTGGGATTACCATTTATAGTAATCTCACCAGAACATTCATTATCCTTATCTGGTTTAATTCCCTTTATGTAAATAGAATAACCAGCTTCAGCTAAATAAACTTGTTGTATTACACTCATAGTTTTGGAACATCAGAACGGTTATCATGATAGCCCTCGTCCCCAACAAGTTGGGCTAAACAACCGTGCATATAAGGAACAAGTTCGGGTTTCTCCTTATAACACCTGTATAGCATCCAACTCATGCTCATAGAGTTTCTACTATGACCATTATCAAAGTACGGAAGTTTGTCTTTGATAGCCTCAATCAGCTCAAATAAGCTAGGATATTTCTCATAGAAGGCTTTACATTCCTCTAGACTCATTTCTTTGAAAAACTCGGTAAACGATAAGGCTTGCTTTATACAACCCATTTCATAACCAAATAGGTCATTTTCTTCAAATGTACCATCACCAGCTTCAATGAATAAACGATTGAAACGTTCGATTCTCTCCTGAAATTCTTTCGGAAGAGATTCCTTTGTAAGATTCTTGAAATCCATAATCTAATTTTAATTGTTAAAAATAACTTAGTAACGGGAGTCGGATTCGAACCGACGACCTTCAGGTTATGAGCCTGACTAGCTACCTCTGCTATCATCCCGCGATATTACAAATGCTTTTTAATTAGTTTACAATGATTATACTCTCCTCCCCAGCTAATAGGAAACTCTTTTTCCTTAGCCTCTTTATACTTCTCTGCCTGTTTCTTGTCTAAGAAGATTTGGCAATCAGTTTCATAATTTTGAGGAGCATTAGCTGGTGATAATTTACTACAACTACATATACTTTCATAATTTTTTAAATAAAGTTTGTGGACACGCAGGGACTCGAACCCTATCTTCCGGTGTGCAAAACCAGCGCTCTAGCCATTTGAGCTAACGGCCCATTTTTGGGATTTTCTTTTTAATTGGTGACATACCCATAAATTTCCACTGTTAAGATTCCACAACTTAACAACACCAGATAAGTTTTTTTTGTTTGAATCATGTTCTAGTAGCATAAGTCCGCAACCATACTACTCTCTCAGTTCATCGACTATCGTATCAGAAAAGGTCTTTATGATTCCGCAGGGACTGGCTTCAACTTAAACCCCGAATGGATTTTTACCTTGCCAGGTCAGGATATTATTACGTTTCTAGCACTCTGAATTGATTTAGCCTGTTTAATCTTATAATCACGAACTACTTCTTTCATATAAGAGTTAAATTCCTTCATGTCTTTCCATGAAATCTCATTAGCTAGTTTTGGAGTTTGAAACATTTTGTACTTTTCTAATAGGTCTTTCATTTCTCTCTTTAGTTTTCAAAGCATTTTCACACGCTTGTTTCTTCATTACATATGGACAATCACAATTTCCACTGTAGTACCAACAACAATAATCACACTGATGCATAATCTAATATAAGGTCAATAGCTGGGGCACATGGACTCGAACCATGATTCTTTGATTAACAGTCAAAAGTT
>CALEBD010000017.1 GCA_937944945.1 uncultured Clostridium sp.
ATGTATTAAACTTATTGATATTATTCAAGAAGAAGATTCTGCTATAGAATACGATGATGCATTAGATTCTATGAAATTTAAGCTTACTAAATATGTAAATATAAACAATGCTTCTAGATTTCGGTTTAAAAATATTGCTTTTAAAGGACGGAGCCAAAATCTTATGAAAGACATATTAAGACAACGAAAAGCACTTTATTTATATAATAAAATTAGATATAATTATATGTTAGAGTGGTGGGATTAACTTTAGATATTATGCTGCTTTGGGACAGTGGTTGACTCCATGCGACTTGTAATCGTATTCTGAAAAGACGCGCCAGTTCGAATCTGGCAAGCAGCTCGCTAGAACGGATCGTAACCGTTAGGAGCCTCTATTATTGGGGGGGGGTATGTAAATACTCTCTCACAATATTAACTTTTTAAAACTATTAAATATGTTTAATTCAAAAGGTACAACATCTGTAGATCTGTCAAAGAAAGTAGACAATGTTTTAAATGCTTTTAAAACAGCAATTGATGGACTTAATACAGTTAATACTCAGGCAAAAGCTGGTATTGCTGCTAAAGAAGAGGAAATTAAAGCTGCTCAGACTGAGAAAGAAGCACTTGAAGCAATCTGCAAAAAGAACGAAAGTGTTCTTGCAAAGTTAACTGCTATCCTTGAATAAAGGATAGTTTTTACGGGAGTAGTTCAATTGGTAGAGCCCGTGGTTTGGGACCACGAAGTTGCACGTTCGAGTCGTGTCTCCCGTACAAAAATTATTATATTTATGGAAGATTTTATTGAAGATCCCAATCCGTTCTGTATTCAAATTGTAGAAGGTTATATAATTCAAACTACTCCTTCAGATAGTGAGTCTTGTTTAGCTCCTGATCAATTTGGCAATTATTGCATATGTCGATCTCGAGGAGATAACCCAGCAAAAATAGGGTGTTGTTTTATTTGTAATAATAATTCTGAGTATAGTGATTATGTAATACAAATTCAAATTAAATACAGAATTTATGTAAATAGTAAAATGGAGAGTTAGCCAAGTGGTTCACGGCACCTGACTTACATTCAGGAGATCGGGAGTTCGACTCTCTCACTCTCTACTAATAACTAATATATATAAGATGATAACACTAGATCATGTAAATAGAAATTCTGGAAACTTTCTTCCAACGCTTTGGTTAGTAGATAAATATAAACAGTATCCAAACTGCGTATCAGTAATTTGTAACCTTGAACAGAAGAAACTAAACGAAAATAAATTCTTAAAAAGATTTAAAGAAAAGTTCGCTAATTTCTGTATATGGGAAGATAATGTAATCGGAGTTAAACCTGAAGTTTCTGAAGAAGTACTTGAAGAATTAGATCGCCCATTTTATGTAAGTCAACCTACTGCTTTACAATTCAGTGGAATTTGTGAGGAATATAAATGTGCATTAAGCTATTATTCTTCTAGAATGTTAATCTATTTTTGCGATAAAGCACTTATAGGTAACTTTATAGAGGATATTAAATCTTTATTTGAAGAATGTTCAGAAAAAGTAGTTTCTACAACAAAGGTTAACTTAATTACTTTTGATGGTCAGGATTATGGTTTAACTGAATGTAAGATTAGAGATGTTAATGTTGATCTTGATAAACACTATAACGATGATTTCAAACCTGTTTATAAAGATATCTCTGACTTCTTAAACAGTCCAAAGTCTGGTTTAGTTATTCTTCATGGAACCCAAGGTACTGGTAAAACTTATATGATTCGTCATTTAGTTAATAATTTTAATAAACAATTTATTATTATTAATAACTCTATGATGAATAGCTTATCTGATCCTGTATTCTTAAACTTTATTCTTGATCATAAGAATTCAGTAATTATTCTTGAGGATTGTGAACAGCTTCTTAAAGATCGTTCTGAAAATGTATTTACAAACGGCATTAGTAATATTCTTAATATGACTGATGGTATTTATTCAGATATTTTAAATATTAAGTTTATTGCTACATTTAATAGTCCTGATACAAGTATTGACAAAGCATTGATGCGAAAAGGTCGACTTGCTGCAAAATATAAGTTTGACGAACTCTCTTTAGAAAAGACTAATAGAATACTTAAAGAATTAGGCAAACCTGAAGCAAGTAAGGGTATGACTCTTGCAGATATTTATAATCTTGATGCTCAGTCTTATGAACACAAGACTAGACGTAAAATTGGATTCTAATGATATTTTGGATATTGATTTATTGGTTACTTTGTGCATTTATTGTTATTGGAACAGATGATGGAGAACCATGGACTGTTGGAGATAAATGGTACATAGTATTCGCTGGATTTTATGTTCCTATAGTAATTGGCCTATTTATAGGTAGTTATATTAAAGAAACTGGATTTTTCGATAAGAAACATCCGTGGGAACATTAATCTATATGTTGTCCGTAGCTTAGTTGATTAAAGCGCAAGTTTGTGGCACTTGAGATCGGGAGTTTGAATCTCCTCGGACACCAAAAGTATTCTTTAAACATACGAATCTGGACAAATGGTTAGACCTTATCTTATAAACCCCAAGCTATAAGAATTAAGAAGTATTTCTCTCAAAATTAGGTAGATCCAGCTTCCTAGAGAGATAGAAGAATACTTACGATATAGTAGATTAGTTAAAATAATAATAACTTCTACTAAATACCTACATGGCGCAATTGGTTAGCGTACTTCTCTGATAAGGAAGCGGTTGAAGGTTCAAGTCCTTCTGTAGGTACTAAAAGAGAAAATTATGAAAGAATATAAGATTTGGAAATTTATACCAGGAAAATATTTACAAACAGTAACTGTTAGTCTTGAAGAGGAATATCCTTGTAAACAAAAAAGATGTGGATATTCTTGTTTAGGAGATAAAACAGAACACGTATGTTTTATTAAAGTAAATCTTACTTTTGAAGAACGTGTAAATTTAAAATGTACGGCTTCAAATAATAAAGAACATAAAAATTTTATACATATTAGACTTTTACATAGAATTTTTGTAAATAGTAAATAAAGAGGAGTGCAATCCTTGGGAAGAGCTTATAATATAATCGGTTAGTATCCTACACTTTTAATGTAGTTGTCAGGGTTCGAGTCCCTGTAGGCTCACACAATTTTTAAGTCAGAATCACAAATGATAAAACGTTTTGAAAATAAGTATATACAATCTATAAGAAGAGGTTATTTATGTCATATTACTCCTAATAAAAAATGTTATGGATTTGAATATCATCATAATTCAAATGGATGTAAGATTTTTAATGAGAAATTTGGAGGATGTAGTAATAGACGTTATAATATGATTAAGTATAGGATCTATGCAGATTAAATATTTTCCTGAAATAAAGTGTTGTATACAAGCAGTTAAATCTCTACAACGAAATTATTGTAGTAATAATCAATGTTATAAATCAACTAATTATTGTATTTTGTTTTTACCTGCTTTTAATAAAAGTTGTCTTAAATATTATTTTTGGAGAGTTTCTTATCGTGTATTTTTAGAAGCTTCTTATGATAGAATGTAAAATATAAGGGAGTATGGCTGAGTGGTTTAAGCACAAAACTGTTAATTTTGGTAACGTGGGTTCAATTCCTACTGCTCCCGCTAATATTAAACTTAATAACAAATAATTTGTTACAAATTTATTAACTTTTTGTGTTAAAACAAGGAAGATTAAGCCAAGTTGGACTAATGGCAGCACTCTTGAAAAGTGTAGGTCGCTTAAAACGGCGTGGGGGTTCGAGTCCCTCATCTTCCGCAATTAAAATTAAATTATATGCAAAGACCTATTGTATTAAAATATTGGAGAATAATTAGATATAAAACTTTAATTATTCAATGTGTACCTGGAGGAGAACCTGAGAAAAAATTTTGTTATGAATCTTCTGTTGGAAAGCCATGTGCTTTTACAGGAAAGGATTGCACTGATTTTAAATGTATAAGTAGAGCAGATGGTCTTCGAGTTAGGTATATTAAAGTAGATTATAGAGTTTATGTCAATAGAATATAGAGTTTCTCAAATTATAAAAATTCCAAATAATAGTTATCTATTTTTTCAAACAGTTTTAGGTGAGAAAAACAATAGCTCGTGTTCTGTAAGTTTTATTAAAAATAAAGGTTGTTTACTTCACACATATAATAGACGTCTTTGCCATAAGTTTTTATGTAGTCCTAAAGAACGAAAAGATGGTATTAGAGTACGTTATATTAGACTAGATTATCGAATTTATTTATTTAAATAAGCACTCTTGATGTAACTGGTAACATGACAGTCTCTAAAACTGTTCTTTGGGGTTCGAATCCTTAAGAGTGTGCTTATATAATTAGGGCTGTTAGTATAGTGGCTATTACATCTGGTTTGCAACCAGAAAACAGGGTTTCGATTACCCTACGGTCCACAATCTTCTGTAGATTAGGATTCTATACAGAAAGAGTACTGTAATCTGTTAAGAGCTTATAAATCAGACGTTAAAGAAAAAAGTTTTCGGGGCTGAAGAGCCCTGCTATGAATCTAATCCTAGTAGAAATACTAGGATTTTTGGAACTGCGGTGTGCTAGGTGCGCTCGCTGGACTGAAAATCCAGAGGTAAATGTTCGACTCATTTCAGTTCCGCACTATCGTCTTCCTTATTAAGTTTGGTAACACGTGCACTGCCTGTAAATCTTAATAATAGATATGCTTAGTACTTATTTTTATTAGTGGATGTATTAGCTCAGTGGTAGAGCTCTGGCAGGGAGTGCCAGAAGTCATAGGTTCGAATCCTATATGCATCCCTTAAATTGAAAATTATGATTATACCTTCAAATTTTTTAGTTAAAACTATTACATTACATTTTGAGGGAGATGTATCTACTCCACATGTAGTAATAAACTATCTTACAAGAAGCCTATTTTTTATTCTTTTAAAATTTTCTCCAAATAAGAAATTAATGAAAGTTAAAGAAATAAAAGATAGAATTTTTATTAAAAATCTTGATCATAAGATGACTATGGGTCTTATGGAAGCAAAAAGGATTGTAGACGAATTAACTATACAATATGATATGAATAATATCTATAGAATACGATTGGTAGAATAGCCAAGTTGATAAGGCAGTGGTCTGCAACACCACGATCGCAGGTTTGAGTCCTGCTTCTACCTCTAAGCGAGTTGGAGAAGATGGTTACCTCGAGAGTTTCATAAGCTCTAGACCTCGGTTCAAATCCGAGACTCGCTACACAAAATTTTAAAGTTATGAGAAATATATTTAACGTACTTATATGGAATTTTAATACACAAACAATAGAAGAATATAATGTTATTCCATATTTTGTAAGAGAATGGAAAGAAGAAAAAGATAAATCTAAATTTAAGTCTTTTGATGATATTAAAGAATTTGTTAGAAGTAAATCTTTATATCAATTCTGGTCTCGATGTGAATATGAAATGATTGTTAAAGGATGGCCTGTAACTAAAAGAGAAATTAAATTAGATGTACATGAACAAATCATGATGAATCTTGATTTAGTTACACAAGTTTTTATAAATACTATTGGATGGAAAGTAAAGTAAAGGATATTTTGTTACTTTTAGAACAAAATGGATGATCTGATCTTATCGATAGTCGATGGGAACAACAGGTTAGAGAGGAAATATTAACAGCTTATCCTGATATTGATATAGATACTTTAGATAAGGTATTAGAAATTGTATTAATTTAATTAGGATTACAAGTGAAAATAATTGTAAGTCCAGTTGACTATAATCACGATGAAACTGCAATTATATTTTACTGTAGAGCAAAAGATCGTGAAGATTATATGCGAGTATATGGTATTTTTGATACAGAACAATTTGAAATTATTGAATCAAGAATTACTGATATAACTATTTTTAGAAAAATGGTTGAAAAACTTAACGATTTTGGATTTGAAAATGAAAAATATAAAGAAAATAATCCTAATTTTGATATTAACATTGTTAAGCTCATGTGCAACAACAAAGTTTAACTTAATGATTGGTCCTACAGGTGAAGAACAGAAAACGTATATAGAAAACGTAAAACAGTATAAATAATGATAATTATTATTTTCATTTTATTTTTATTTGCTTTCCTATATTTTTTAATTCATATTTATTGGATTATATCTTTTGGAAAAAAGCGCACTGATTGTGAAAAAAACAAATAGGAGATATGTATGAATATTTATGATGCAGCTGATGGAAATCCTTTTTAGTAATTTTTTACTTGGGTTTTATCTCGCTAATATTTTTATATTATTAGCAGGGTTTATTATATTTTTTATAAACTTAATGAGCAATATAAAAATTCGATAGTATGTATACTCTTTTTGTTATTATTTTATGTATATTATTCCTGTATTTATTAACGCTTTTCTCTTTATTTTTGCTTATAAAGTAAGTCATAAAGAAAGAATTACTATTGGAAAAATATTTGAATATTGGAACGATAAGTTTAGGGATAGTGATGGTGATAGTAGTCTTTGTTTATTCCTTTTTATTCCTGGAATGAATATACTATTTATATTCTATACTTTTTTCTTATCGTTGTACAATATATTTAAAAATATAGAAGTCTAATGTTCACTTTTATTACAGGTCTAATTGCAGTTTTAGTATGTGGAGCTCTTATAGGATATGAACGGCAATTTAAATCTAAAATAATTGGAATTAGAACCTGTATATTAATTATGTTAGGTTCTTTTGTTTTTACATATATTTCAATTAAAATAGGTGGAGATCCGTCTAGAGTTGCTGCACAAATTGCTTCTGGTGTTGGTTTTATTGGCGCAGGTATAATATTTAAGAATGGAATTGATGATATTCGTCATTTAACTACAGCTGTATTAGTTTGGGTATTAGCAGCTTTAGGCAGTTTAATTTCTCTTGGATATTTATTTGAATCATTAATGATAACTGGAATAATCTATATAATCCTTAAAATAAAAATACTAAAATGAACAAAATTGAAAAGCTGTACAGGTCTATGTATGAAAATGAATTACGTAAACTAAGAAAATGTGCAGAATCTGTTCAAAAACTTTCTCAATATGTTGCATTTAAAGCATGGAGTGAGGAAGTAATGGCTTACTTGTTCTTTAAAATAGACCGTTTAGATTATATTTGGGAATGGGAATATAAGGATAAAATTGCAACGTTTATTCAGGATTGTCAAGAAATCGCTTTGCAAAAAGTAAAACTCAATTCTAAATGACAAAGGAAAGAAAACTTTGGTTATCAGTATGTAATAATGATTTAAAGAAATTAGAAGCTTGTGCTTATTCTATTCGAACAGAAATTCAGAGAAAAGTATTTTTGAATTGGAGTGAAAAGGCAAAGCAAAATATTATCTTTAAATTAGATAAAGCTACTCGTTGGGGACATAGTCCTCATAGAGGAGAAATTTCTTATATTATTTCTGTGTATCAACAAAGAGTTAGAGAAATGATGTTAGAATAAATATTAATGGTTTGCGTCGTTGGTGTTAGTGATAGCATATTAGACTTCCAATCTAAAGGGGAGAGTTTGAATCTCTTACGACGCTCTAAAGTGAATAATGAATATTGATGAAAACTATTAAAGAACTTTCAGATAGACAAATTAAACTTGCGTGAATTAGTAGTAAAAGTTTATATGAAATTTGTAAAAAATTAGAAATTCACGATAATACTTATAATAGAAAATATTTAAGAGTTTGAGGAGTTAAGGAAGGACTAAAAATTCCTGTTTTTACACGATTTACTAAAACAGATTATGTAAAAAATCCTAAATTGTGTAAAAAATGTAAAAAACCTATTCCTTGAAATCAAAGAGAAAATAACTTCTGTTCTCACTCTTGTGCAACTAGTTATACAAATATAAAAAGAGGTGCTATAACTAGTGGTAAATATGTCAAAAATGCAACTAGTAAATGCTTAAATTGTGGAAAGGAAATTTTTGCAAGAAATAAATATTGTAGTATTATTTGTCAAGTTGAATTTAAATATAAGGAGTATATTCAAAGGTGGAAAGACGGGAAAGAAACAGGAATGTCTGGTACAGATGGTCTTTCAAATCATATAAGAAAATATTTATTAGATAAGACTAATTATACTTGTGAAATTCCAGGGTGTGGATGCAATTTTATTAATCCTTATACTGGATTATCTATTTTGCAAATTCATCATATAGATGGAGATGCAACTAATAATAAAGAGCAAAATCTTCAGGTTTTATGTCCTAATCATCATGCTATGACAGAACATTTTGGCTCCAGAAATAAAAATAGTACTAGAAAGTATCGTTATAAAAAGTAATTACCCACTCTAATAAATTTTAAAAACATGAAATCCTTATCTAAAATTTTTAATGCAATATATTTGTGTATAAGATTCCCATTCTTATATCCAAGAAATAGATTTTCAGATGAACATACAGTTTATATAAGATGGATGTCTAATTTAGTATACAAATACTATAGTAAGTCTTATTATGATATCAGTTTAGCTTATAAGTTTTATAAAGATCCTCAAGAATGTACTACTATTACAAAGCAAGTAATCTTCAAGGATAAATACAATTTTAAAGCAAGGCTTGTACGTAATAATACTATTTTAAGATTTTATAGTGATATATTGAAAGAACCTTATGATTTTAATATACAAAAGTATGTGGGTGATAATTTTAAGATTTCAGGAATTACTGTAAGTAAATCAACCTTCAATAATATACCTGTTTTATATTATCATATACATAAAAAGGAAGTTACTAATACTAATTATGGATTTAGTTATAAGAAGTTAGAATTTGTAGCTGATACCAAAAGTGTCAAGATCTATACTATTCTAAACTATATTTACAAAAATATAATTCCTAAAATTTGTTTTATTCCAACTTATACAGAACTTAATAGTATGCCAATTGGTTGGAGAAAAGCATTTGGCATTCAAATGTGTAAAGAAATAAAACAAGCTCTTAAAAAGCATAATTATTTATATAATTATAGAATTATGCAGATTAAAGAGAAGTACGGTTCTCTTCGTTGGTATGATGCAGGAGCTCCAGAAGAAATACAGACTATAATTAATAAGTATGAAGATATTTCTTATCATACATGTATAAGTTGTGGAAAACCTGCTAAATATTTAAGTACAGGGTGGATATGTCCTTATTGTGAAAAATGTGCTCCAAGGGGCAGTAAGTTAATGAAATAATGACTTTTAAAGAATTTTGTAAAGAACTATTAGAGGAGTATGGATATATAATATTTCAATATGATAGTGTTATTTCTTTTACTCAAACTTTTCCTGATACAACTTGCAGATTAGGTGGGATAGGAGGACAGGCATTTACTGATGCTCAAATATTTATATTTGTTAATCAAAGTGATAGAAATGCTATTGTAATTGGTCCTGCATGGAGTTATTACATAGAAAATATTACTGAAAAATTTTCAGTGGATTGTTGTAACCATCATATAGCTGGAATTAATAATATTGCAAGAATTAAAAGATATGGTGACATTAAAGAAATTAAAAGAGCTTAAGCAAATTAAGCGGGATAATAAGGTAATTTATAATTTGTTAAATACTATCATTGGAGAGTGTGAACAAATTAGTAAAGATCCTTCTTGTAGTCAAGTTATGGATGTTATACAGAAAATGTATAAAGATAATAAACAGACTATTAGTGAATGTTCGGTGGATAGAGTTGATCAACTTAATACTCTAAATGAAGAAAATGCTTTTCTTGAAAGCTATTTACCTCAACCTCTTACGAAAGAAGAATTAACTGCACTTATTGGTTCACAATTAACTGCAGGTAATAATATGTCAAAAATTATGAAATATCTTTCAGAAGAATATAAAGGAAGATATGATGGTAAAGTTGCAGTAGAAATTATTAAATCCTTACAATAATGTTAATTGTATTTATTATAATATTCGTAGCTTTATATGAACTAATAACAGTTATATATTATGAAAGTCTTAAGATAAGACTTGTAAAAGTAAGCACCTTTATAGATCATCTTAATACTTTTGGTTCTACAGAAGATAAACAAATTTTCTATAAGTTTTTTAAAGAAGTTAATACAGAATCTATTAGATGCAATGCTAAACTCGATATAACTGTAGAAAATGCAAGTAAACCTGAACTTTGGTACAGATATCCTTCAAATCCTAATACCTTTAAAGAGTGTTTCAAACTTTTTAATTTATGTTTTTATCGAAATGTACTTAAAGATCCAATTGATAAAATAATTAACTGGTTTAAAAAATAAAATATGAAATTTTTACTTTGTCTAATTTGTTTAATTACAGTTAGTTGTAATGCTGTAATTGATCCTAAATCAGAAACTATAAGATCTGAAGATGGATACTATCTTGGTACTGCACATAAATTTAAATTTGAAGGACATGATTATATTAGTTTTACTAAAGGTCATGGTGTAGCAGTTGTTCATAATCCTAAATGTCATTGTAATCTAAATGAAGACTATTAAAACATATTGTCCAGAATGTGACAAAGAAACAGTTCATATAATTTGGACGGAGGATGGATATTCTGATATAGCTAGAATCTTTTCTACTCTAATTTCTCTTGGAATGTCAAATTTAGTTTGCACTAAATACAGTAAATGTATTAGTTGTGGAAAAACTGAAGAATTGTAATAAAATGGTTAATGAACAAATTAAAAAATTGGCTAATAAAAAGATTCCATTATATAATAACTCTTCTAGTTTATATGATATTTTAGATTGGCTTAGAGAGAAGAAGTTTCTGCATGTAGAGATACACTGGTATCCTCATGGATGGATGTTTGTTATCTATAAAACTGACTCTCAAGAAGATGAACCATATGATACTTTCTCTGAAGTATATACTAATTATCTAGAGTGTTTAGAAGCTGGAATTATAAGAGCGTTAAATTTTGTATAGTGAGTTAAAATGCAATGACAAAGTGAGAATACAAAGTAGATACTTTTACTCCATATCAAGGTGAGGATTTTATTGATTGGCTAAATTCATATGGAAACCAAGGATGGGAACTTGTGCAAGAAACTGTTATACCTCAATTTGCACCTCTATATAAATATAGCTGTACGTTTAAAAGAAAAATTCAGGAATAATGAGAACACTTCTTTGGGTAGATGATGCTCGTAATCCAATGGAAGATGATTGGATGAATTTCAGTCCAATTGGGCGGAATTGTAAAGTAATATGGGCTCAATCTTACCAAGAAGCGATTGATTTTCTTGAGAAAGAATGGCCTGATGCAATTTGTCTTGATCACGATTTAGGAGAAGAAGAAAGTGGTTACGATATAGCTAAATATATTGTAAATCGTTGTATTGATGAAGGAAAGAAACTTCCATTATTTGCAAGTCAATCTGCAAATCCTGTAGGTAGAGAAAATATTCTTTCTTTATTTAAAAATTATGAAAAATTTTATTCAACATGTTGTTTATAGTCATAGAGAGGGATTACGTTGGTACTTCAAGTCAACAGAACTTAAAGGTATGTTTATAATTTCTTTATATCCTTCAGATATTAGACTTTTAAATAAAGGTCTTTATCTTCTACTTCCTCCTTTTAAAAAAGAACACATTAAAGGTAATTGGTAATGACAGAACAGTATATTACTTTTGAAACAGCTAAGATTGCAAAGGAAAAACATTATATAGATGGAAATAGAATGTCTAAACCATTTTCAAAATTAGGATATGCAAATTGTAGTCCTAGTTATAATGAAAAAGGAGAGCT
>CALEBD010000018.1 GCA_937944945.1 uncultured Clostridium sp.
TAGAATGTCTAGGTTAAAAAAATTAGGATTATTTTTTATTTTATTATTTATTTTTATATGCGTCGCAATTGGTGTTCTCATATTAAAAATAGAATATTTTGATCCTTATAATTCAGTTAACTATAGTGAAATGATAGATACAGAAATTCCTAAAAACGCTAAAGTCTTGGATTATAAAGATACTCACGGGGGATTCTTAGGAGATGGCGATTTATATGCAGTTATACAATTTGATAAAAATGAAAAAAACTCATTTTTGAAAAATATAGAGAAAAATAAAAAGTGGAAGAAAACCCCTTTGCAAAAGGATTTAAAACTCATTATATATGGCGGAGAGTTAAAAAAAGATGGAAATTATTATGTGTACGAACCTTTACCTGATTACAATATTCCTAAAACAAAAAACGGAATTTATTATTTTAAAGATAGATTTGCTGAAAATTATCCTGAAGAGGCAGACACTAACATAAATGATAGAGCAGCATATAACATAACATTTGCCCTATTTGATTTGGACACAAATAAGCTTTATATTTATAAATTAGATACTTAACTCATAAAAACAAAATAGGATTAATACTTTAGTTTAAGTATTAATCCTATTTTACGTTATGTAAATTTTAAACAACTTTACTATGTAATAAAATTTTATTTACAAATAATAAATTTCATTTAGAAAGTCTATAACTTCTACTGTTGTAATATTAAAAGTATTTCCTATAAAATCGACAACATACATCATGCCAATCGATATAGGATTTTTTAAGATTACTACTAAAGCTAGACAAATTATTAATCCAATTATTTTTTTCATGCCATGCCTCCCAACATATATTATTTATATATGTATATGCTGACATGATTATAATTTTTCTATTTATTTTATAGAATCACTTCTAGTTATAATCGAATCGATTAAGCCATAATCTAAGGCTTCTTGAGCACTCATAAAGTTATCTCTATCTGTGTCTCTATATATTTCTTCTATGCTTTTGCCTGTATTTTCAGCTAAAATTCTATTTAGTCTTTCTTTAGTTTTTAGTAAATTTTCGGCTACTATTTTTATATCTGTAGCTTGTCCTTGTATACCATTTCCACCTATTAGTGGTTGGTGAATCATAATTTGAGAATTTGGAAGTGCAAATCTCTTTCCTTTTGCTCCACCTGCTAATAAAAATGATCCAAAACTTGCTGCAAGCCCTATACATATAGTTGATACATCACATTTTACATGTTGCATTGTATCGTATATTGCAAATCCTGCGGTTACTGAACCGCCTGGAGAGTTTATATAAAGATAAATATCTTTGTCTGGATCTTCTGCCTCTAAAAATAAAAGTTGTGCTATTACAACACTTGCAGAAGCGTCTGTAACTTCTTCTCCTAAGAATATAATTCTATCACATAATAATCTAGAAAATATATCGTAACTTCTCTCCCCGTTTCCTGTTTGTTGTACTACATATGGTACTACACTCATATTCTCACCTCCTGTATATACTAATTATAGCAATCTTTTCAAATTTTTGTATCAATTTTACATTAATAAATATTTTTATTTACTTTTATTTCTATATTGGGTTGGTGTAATTCCTATAAATCGCTTGAAAATTTTTGAAAAATAGCTTGGACTATCAAATCCCACAGTATCACTTA
>CALEBD010000019.1 GCA_937944945.1 uncultured Clostridium sp.
TCTAAAGCATTTATGAAATCTTCGTCCATATCACATGCTTCGTCGTCACCTAATTCTTTCTTTCTTAATTGGTCCATAAATCTTTCTTTTTGATCGATTGGGTCATTAAGTTCAGAGAATGCATTAGCTAATTCCCATTTATTTGCGAAAGCTTCGAATCTATCAGTTTTTCTTGGGTCTTCAGCATTTCTCTTAGCAAGTGGAGAAACTTCAACTGGATGATGAGTTATGAATGTTGGTTGGATTAATTTATCTTCACCGAATTCTTCGAAGAATGCATTTATAACTTCTCCTCTTCTCATTCCAGGAGTTATTTCTATTCCTTTTTCTCTAGCTACTGCTAAAGCTTCTTCATCAGTGTTTATAGTATCAAAGTCTACACCAGCGTATTCTTTAACACACTCTATCATAGTCATTCTTTTCCATGGTGGTTTGAAGTCTATTTCAGTTCCTTGGAAGTTAACAACTGTGCTTCCTGTAGCAACTTCTGCCATATGAGCTATAACATTTTCAGTTAATTCCATCATATCGTTGAAGTCAGCATATGCTTGGTACATTTCTATAGCAGTGTATTCTGGGTTGTGGTTAACGTCCATACCTTCGTTTCTGAACATTCTTCCCATTTCGTATACTTTATCGAATCCACCTACTATTAATCTTTTTAAGTATAATTCGTTAGCTATTCTTAAGTACATTGGTATATCTAATGTATTGTGATGAGTTATGAATGGTCTAGCATTTGCTCCACCAGCTATTGTATTTAATATTGGTGTTTCAACTTCTAAGAATCCTCTATCATCTAAGTAACTTCTTAATGCTTTTAAAGCTTTAGTTCTTGTTAAGAATGCTTGTTTTACTTCTGGATTAACTATTAAGTCAACATATCTTTGTCTGTATCTTAAATCTACGTCTTTTAATCCATGGTATTTTTCTGGTAATACTTGTAATGATTTAGATAATAATACTACGCTAGTTGCTTTTACTGATATTTCTTCTTTTTTAGTTTTGAATACAGTACCTTCAACACCTATGATATCACCTATATCATATGTTTTGAACACAGGGTATTCTTCTTCACCTATAGCATCTTTTCTAACGTAACATTGTATTCTACCTTCAGAATCTTGTATATCTATAAATCCAGCTTTACCTTGGATTCTTTTGCTCATTATACGACCTGCTATTTTAACAGTTTCGCCTTCTTTAGCTTCAAAGTTGTCTTTGATTTGCATAGAATAATCAGTTACATCATATTTTGTTTGCTCGAATGGGTTTCTTCCCATATCTATAAGATTTTGTAATTTTTCTCTTCTAACTTTTAACACTTCACTAAGTTCTTCATGTGTTTCTACATTTTGATGTTGGTTTTTACTCATTTGTTCCTCCCCTTCTATCTTCTTATATCTAATACTTTGAATTTATTTGCTCCATCTGGAACTTGTACTTCTACAACTTCACCAACTCTAGCACCTAATAGAGCTTTTCCTACTGGTGATTCATTAGATATTTTTCCTTCGAATGGATCAGCTTCTGCAGAACCTACTATTGAATATTCAATTTCTTCATCGAAATCAAAGTCATATAACTTAACTATAGAACCTACCATTACTATATCAAGGTCTATTTGACTTTCATCTATGATAACTGCTTTTCTTAATTTTTCATCAAGTTTTAATATTTGTTCTTCTAATTTAGCTTGTTCATTTTTAGCTTCATCGTACTCAGCATTTTCTGATAAATCCCCAAATGATATAGCTACTTTTAATCTTTCTGCAACTTCTTTTCTTTTTACTGTTTTTAAGTATTCTAACTCTTCTTCAAGTTTATTGTAACCATCTTGAGTAAGTAACTCTTGTTTTTCTACCATAACTTAACAACTCCTTTTACACTCTATATTTTATAAATTATAACTTTCTTTATATTATTCATTATAATTTTACGTTCTAACTAATTTATGCGCTTTATTATAAGTCACTATTCTAATTGTGTCAAGGACAACTCATTCAGCTTCATTACTACAGATTCACAATCAGTTAATTTATTGATTTCATCTCTAAATCTAGCTGAATTTTTTAATCCTTTTATATACCAACCAATATGTTTTCTCATTTCACGAACTGCTACATATTCTCCATGTTCAGCAACTGCAAGTTTCATATGCTCTATAGCTGTATTTATTTTTTCTTCTGCAGTTGGGTTAGGTAGTATTTCACCAGTTTGCATATAGTGGTTTATTCTTTTGAATATCCATGGGTTTCCTTGCGCACCCCTACCTATCATTATAGCATCGCAGTTTGTTTTTTCTAACATATTTATTGCATCATCTATTTCAAATACATCTCCATTACCTATTACAGGTATTGATATAGATTCTTTTATCTCTTTTATTATATCCCAGTCTGCTTTTCCAGAATAATATTGTTCTCTAGTTCTACCGTGTATTGCTACAGCACTAATTCCAGCTTGTTCAGCTATTTTAGCTATTTCAACAGCATTTACACTATTATCATCCCATCCTTTTCTTATCTTAAGTGTTACTGGCTTTGTAGAATTTTCTACTACAGCTCTCATAACTTCTTCTGCTAATTTAGGATTTTTCATTAAAGCTGATCCATCACCATTTTTTATTACTTTAGGAGCTGGACAACCCATATTTATATCTAAAATTTCATTTGGATGAGAGTTCAATATTTCAGCAGCTCTTCCCATATATTCAGGTTCAGAACCAAAAATTTGGATTGCAATTGGGTGTTCCTCATCTTCTATTTTAGTCATTTTTTTAGTATTTTCATCATTATAGCAAAGGGCTTTTGCATTTATCATTTCTGTATAAAGCATCCCACAACCTTTTTGTTTACATATTAATCTAAAAGGAAGGTCAGTTACACCTGCCATAGGAGATAAAAAAACTCTGTTGTCAAGACTTACATTTCCTATGTTCATTATTGTTCTCCTTTTTATTTAAAAAGTTTTTGTGGACTATATCAATTCATTATTGACCACTTCTAATATATTATTA
>CALEBD010000020.1 GCA_937944945.1 uncultured Clostridium sp.
TTTATAACAAGATTATTTGTATTTAGGTTCTTTTTACTGTATTTTTCAACTTTATAAAATAGATTTTCGGAAGTTGTTAACTCTATTTCATAACTTTTTATTGTTTCTAAATTATTTTTCAATTTATTTTTATAAGCTAAGCTTACATTATCGCCATAAATAGATTTTCTTTCTTCATTTTCAATACAACACGCATTTAGCGATGTAATTATCTTCTTTCCACTCATCATAGCTTTTGAAACTATATTCGTGATTAAAGTATCACTAATGCAGTTTGCTATTTTTGATGCTGTATTTATTGTTAAACTAGGAATGATAATTAAATTATTTTGATCTAATAATTCTTTTATATCGGGCTTATCATCTTCTTTTATTACACTTTCTATATTTAAACTTTTCTTTATTAAATCTTCTGTTAATACGTCCTCAGCTGCTTTAGAAATTACAACTTTAAATTGCCATCCATTTTGTTGCAATTTATTTAAAGATTCTATAGCTTGTCTAAATCCTATGCTAGCTCCTGTAAATAATACTAAAGCAGTTTTTTGTCTTTGTTCTAATTTTTCTATTACTTTATTTACGATATATTCAATTAATGCATTTTGAATTAAATTTTGTAATTCACTATTCAAATGCTCACCCCCTAAACGTTACAATTCATCGCTATACCTAGAGGTGTTACTAAAAGTGGTTCTATTGGTTTTACTACATCTACATTTATTTCTTTTTTAAATACTGTTGCAAATTCATCAAAACAACAAGCCCCACCGACTACATAAATTTTATCTACATCATATCCTTGTATATATTTTTTTACGATAGATGCCATCTTTTGTACTACTGGTTTTACTATTGTAAAAACGTCATTTTCATTTTTCTTGTCTTTTTTATATTCTTCAGCTTCTTCAAAAGATTTTTTTAAAAATCCTGCCAATACAAGCGTCATATGAGTTCCACCTGTAGCCTCATCTGCTGTAAATATTACTTCTCCATCTTTCAAAATACTTATACCTGTTGTTCCACCACCGACATCAACTACTGCCCCATCTGTAATTCCAAGGACTTCAGCTGCTGCAGTCGGCTCATCTACAATATTTACAACTTCTAAATCTGCTGATTCAACTACATTTGCTATTACCTTTGTATTTCCTTCTGTTATTCCTGGTGGAATAGCTGTTGCCGCATAAGTAAGCTTTGTCCCTAACATATCTTCAACTTGCTCTTTTAACATTCTTACTACTCTTGTGGCACCGATATAATCTACTACTATGCCGTCTTTTACAACAGTAGATGGATAAGTCGCCCCTGCTATAGGTCTATTTTCTTCATCTAAAACAGATAAAACTATATTTGCAGTTCCTAAATCAACCCCTACTTTTAATCTGCCTTTATAATCGTTGCTTTTTTTATCTCTTACTAAAGTAGAGAAATCTTCTAATATTTTATTACAGTTATCTAATTTCAAAATATCACCTATTTCCTGATAATTTTAACTAAGTCTCCATTTTTTAAACAACAAGCATTTGCCTCATCTGTATCTATATGCATTTCTAAAACATATTTATCAGAAACTCTAATTAAAACATTTCCTAAGATACCTTTTCTTTTACCTTTAATTTCTACATCTACTATATCTTTATCATTTAGTTCTAATTTTTTTGCTGTTTCTTTATCCATATGGATATGTCTTAAAGCTGCTATAGTTCCCTTAGATGTTTCAACACTTCCCTTTGGTCCAATTATTTTTATTCCCGGAGTATTTTCTAATTTGCCTGATTCTCTTATTGGAGCCTTTATCCCAAGTTTAAATCCATCTGTTAATGAAACCTCAATTTGTGTTTCATCTCTTAAAGGCCCTAAGATTCTTACTTTTTCAATCGAACCTTTTGGGCCTTGGATAGTTACTACCTCTTTGGCTGCAAATTGACCAGGTTGTTTTAGATCTTTTATTTTTGTAAGTTCATATCCTTGACCAAATAAAAAATCTAAATCCTCCCTAGATAAGTGTATATGTCTATTTGAAACACCTATAGGGATTAAAATGTCATTATCTTGTTGCATTTTTTCTATAACTATTTTTGTAACTATACTTACTAATTCTTCTTGAGATATATTCATTTTAATCACCTATATATTTAAATTTAATTATTCAGCTCTTTTTGGTAATATTCTTTCAACATCTGTATGTGGTCTTGGGATTACATGTTTAGATACTATTTCTCCAACTTTTTCTGCAGCTACTGCCCCTGCATCTACTGATGCTTTAACAGCACCGACATCTCCTCTT
>CALEBD010000021.1 GCA_937944945.1 uncultured Clostridium sp.
TAAACATTAATAATTATAGATAGAGACTTGAGGTTTTCCTTAAGCCTCTAAGATAATATAAAAATTCTAAGGGGGATATTAAGTATGGAAAAATTTATGATCATAGGGGAAAGAATACACTGTATAGCACCACCAATAAGAAAAGCTATAGCAGAAAGAGATCCTGAACCAATATTAAAAAGAGCAATAGAACAATTAGATGCAGGAGCTCATGTTATAGACTTCAACATAGGGCCAGCTGAAAGAGATGGAGCTGAAATAATGACTTGGGGTGTTCAATTATTACAATCTGAATTAAATAATGTACCTCTTGCATTAGATACAGCAAATGTCGCTGCATTAGAAGCTGGACTTAAAGTTTATGATAGAACTCATGGTAAACCAATTATAAACTCTGCAGATGCAGGTGGAAGAAAACACTTAATGGAATTAGCAGGTGAATATGATGCAGCTATAATAGCATTATGTGCTAAAGAAGGTATTCCAGCTGATAATGATCAACGTATGGGATATTGTACTGAATTAATTGAAGCTGCTGCTATGGCCGGTATAGACCCAGAAACAGATGTTTATTTTGACCCACTTTGCTTAGTTATAAAAGGTATGCAAGATAAACAAATGGATGTTTTAGATGCTATCAGACAAATGACTGAAATGGGATTAAAAACTACTGGTGGTTTATCAAATGTATCTAATGGTTGTCCAAAACATATAAGACCAATATTAGATAGTAACTGGTTAGCAATGGCAATGGCTAACGGATTTTCTTCAGCAATAGTTAACCCATTAGATGAGTTATTAATGCAAACTATGAAATCTTGCGATATTATAAGAAATGCTTCTTTATACGCTGATTCATACTTAGAAGTTAAAGAATTAGGATTTGAATACAAATAAAAATTATAAATAAATAAAACTCTTGGTCAAGCTTTATAAAAGCTTGACTTGTGAATATATTTAAAGGGGGAAGTAGAGTGAATTTATATAACATAATTTATACAGGTGCTAATCAAGCATATGATGCTGCAAGCCAAGCTTTAACAGCTGTAGTAGCAGAAAAAGGTAAAGACCATCCAGTAGCATTCCCAGATACTGCATATGCAATCCCATGTATATATGCTGCAACTGGATTAAAAGCTACAACTTTAGCAGACTTAGAAACAGCTTTAGGTGTTGCTAAATCATTAATAGTAGAAAAACCATTATTAGAAACTGCTTTAAATGCAGGTTTAGCTACTGCAGTTTGTGCAGAAATAATAGAAGCTATAAAATACGTAAATAGTGATGCTCCATACGAAGCTCCTTGTGCAGGACATATAGTTGACCCTATAATAAGATCTCTAGGTGTTCCACTTGTTACAGGAGATATACCTGGTGTTGCAGTTGTTCTTGGTGAATGCCCAGATTCTGAAACATTAGGAAAAATAGTTAAAAAATATCAAGCTGCTGGTATCATGACTTTCTTAGTTGGTAAAGTTATAGACCAAGCTATAGAAGCAGACGTTAAAATGGGTGTAGACCTACGTGTTATCGCTTTAGGATATGATGTAACTTCAGTTATCCACGTTGTTTCTGTTGCTATAAGAGCTGCTTTAATATTCGGTGCTGTTAAACCAGGTGACTTAAATGCATTATTAGCATATACAGCAGAAAGAGTTCCTGCATTTGTTAATGCATTCGGACCACTTAGTGAATTAATAGTTGCTTGCGGTGCTGGTGCAATCGCCCTTGGATTCCCAGTAATAACTGACCAAGTTGTTACAGAAGTTCCATGTAACTTATTAACTCAAAGAGATTATGATAAATTTGTTGATACTTCATTAGAAGCTAGACATATAAAAATAAAAATAACTGAAATACCAATTCCAGTTGGATTTGCAGCTTCATTCGAAGGTGAAAGAATCAGAAAAGCTGAAATGGCTTACGAATTTGGTGGAAACAAAACTACTGCTTGGGAATTAGTTAAATCATATGATTTAGGTGAAGTAGAAGACCATAAAATAGAAGTAATAGGACCTGAAATAGATCCAGAAGCTGCTAAAGATGGTGTTGTAAGATTACCACTTGCAATAATCGTTCAAGTTGCTGGTAGAGCAATGCAAGATGACTTCGAACCAGTTCTAGAAAGAAGATTCCACTACTTTATGAACTATACTGAAGGTTTAATGCACGTTGGACAAAGAGACCAAGCTTGGGTAAGAATATCTAAAGACGACGTTGCAAAAGGATTCCAATTAAAACACATAGGTGAAGTTATGTACGCTATGATGAAAGACGAATTCGATGCAGTTGTAGATAAATGTGCTATAACAATAATAACTGATGAAAAAGTAGTTGAAGAAAGAAAACATGAAGCTATAGAAAGATATAATGCTAGAGATGACAGATTAGAACAATTAACTGACGAAGCAGTTGATGATTTCTATTCTTGCAACATGTGCCAAGCATTCGCTCCAGCACACGTTTGTATAGTAACTCCAGAAAGACTTGGATTATGTGGTGCAGTTTCTTGGTTAGATGCTAAAGCTACTAAAGAACTTAACCCAACAGGACCATGTCAACCAATAGAAAAAGGTCCATGTCTAGATGAAAAGAAAGGTATCTGGCAATCAATGTCTGATGCAGTTTGTGAAATATCTCAAGGTGCAGTAGAAAATGTAACATTATACTCTATAATGGAAGACCCTATGACTTCTTGTGGATGCTTCGAATGTATATGTGGTATAATGCCAGAAGCTAATGGATTAGTTATAGTAAACAGAGAATATGCTGGTACTACTCCAGTTGGTATGACATTTGGTGAATTAGCATCTATGACAGGTGGTGGAGTTCAAACTCCAGGATTCATGGGTCATGGTAGACATTTCATATCTTCTAAAAAATTCGCATATACTGAAGGTGGACCAGAAAGAATAGTATGGATGCCTAAAGAATTAAAAGATGCTGTTGGAGAAAAATTAAATAAAACAGTTAAAGAAATGGCTGGTATAGATAACTTTACTGACTATATCTGTGACGAAACAATAGCAGTTGATTCTGAAGAAGTTTGTGCTTTCTTAGCAGAAAAAGGACACCCAGCATTAGAAATGGATTTCATAATGGGAGAATAATTTTCCAGAAATTAAGAAAATACGATTAGGGGGAAATTAAAAATGGCAATACTAAACGATAGAAAATACAGTCCAAAACATACTTGGGCAAAATTAGATGGAGAATAT
>CALEBD010000022.1 GCA_937944945.1 uncultured Clostridium sp.
AATGGGTCTACTATGTAACTTGTTAAATTAATATGAATTAATCTACAACTATCAAAGGGACCCATTGGTATTTCACCGCAAGGATTTGTCCCGATCATCTTAAATTCTTCATAAACACCATCAGGAGCATAATTATGCATGGTACTTTCAAATATTATTCCAGGTTCTGCAGTATTGTATGCACAATGCATTAGAGTATTCCATAATTTTCTTGCTTTAATCTTTTTCAGATAAACCCTCTTATCAACGGAAAGAGATTCTCCAATACAAAGTAATTTATCGTACTCCATTTCCTCTAGCTGTGATGGATCATAGTTGGCATGTACTGGCCATCTAAGCAAATAATCTTTATCATTGACCACTGCTTTCATGAATTCATCAGTAACCTTCACACTAATGTTAGCACCAGTAACTTTGGTAAGATCTTGTTTCTTAGTGATAAATTCTTCAATATCCGGGTGATTTATATTTATGCTTAACATCAATGCTCCTCTACGACCTCCTTGGGCTACTTCATTGGTAATGTCAGAACATACTTCCATGAAAGAGGCTGCCCCTGTAGATACTTTTGCAGCATTATTTACTTTAGTTCCTCTTGGTCTCAAGTTGGATAGATCATAACCTACACCTCCACGTCTCTTCATAAGTTGAACCTGTTGACTTCTAGTATTCATTATACTAGAATAGCTATCTTCTGGAGATCCTATTACGAAGCAATTAGATAAAGAAACTAATTTTCCAGTACCTAGTCCAGACATAACTGAACCTCCAGGGATTACATATTTGAAATTCTTGAATAATTCATATATATCCTCTTCTTTAAGTTCTCTTCTGGTATGTCCATAAGAGGACAGCATTAGCCTATCTTTCTGATTGACGGAAGTATTGTTTATATACTCTTTCTCTATCCTACCAAATTCCTTAGCAAGTCTTCTGTGCATATCATCAGGAGTTCTCTCTCCTTCCATAGCATACTTGTTTTTCCATGTAGAAGCTGCTAACTCATCCCCATTAAAGTAATCTAACAAATCATTCTTCATTTAACCACTCTGTTATTATATTAGTTTTTGAAATATTCGTAGGATATTCTACATTATGAGTAGAGTAATAATGGAGCTCCGATACTATCTTACTCCAATGCCTACACAAATATTGTCTATTTCTTCCATAGATATGATCCTCAAATCCGACAGTATCATCATATATCCATACAAGAGGCTTTTTATTATATTTATTGATTACTATAAATCTATAATCTAATAATTTATAATTTTTATAAAGTTCATCTTTATCCAGAGCCTGTCTTATAAGATACCAGTAAAGCTGGGCTTGAATCCAATAGTTCCAATCTATAAAAGATTTATAAAATTCCCATTCATTCTTTCCAGATGTTTTTAAATCACAGGGTATAATAAACTTCTCTTTATGATCGACTATGAGTAAGTCGGCCATACATCTCAATGGGATCCTATTCCATTCTCCTTTGAACTTTAATTGATAAAACCTCTCTATTTCAGGATTAAACGGGTTATTAGGTTCAAAGTACCACTTAGTCATTCTATGTGTTTTCAATACTTCTACACATTCACAGGCACTCATGTAATCTTTAGTTGATACTAATGTTTTATCTTTGGATAAAAATAATAGAGAGTAATAATCTCTACACTCTTCTTTTATCTTTCTTATTCTATAGGAGGCATACTTAGGATTGGAATAATACCCACAAGATTCTCCTATCTTTGATATAGCATCATCTGGTATTTGCTCTATACTCTTACAAGATTCATGATATGTGTTGAATAGCATTTTAGCTATTTGAGCTAGTGAGTCACTAATATTAGGAAGTTCAGCTACCTCATATTTTCTATCGAACTCTTCTTGACCATCTGTAAGAAGAGTATCTACCATACTTCCAAATAACAAAGAAGGAGTCTCTATTTTATCATATAGATTGCCTAAACCATTAAATCCTTCTCTATTAAATCTGGCTATAACAGAATAAGAATAAGCTGGGTCAGATCTATACTCCTCTTCATTCACTTTCCAAGAAATATCATACAAAGATTTCATACCTTAATACTCTAAATCACTAGGAAAATCAAGTTGCATTAAGTACACATCTACCTCAGACTTTAACACATTAAGGCTGTCTAGATCAATCTTTAAATATTCTGGCCTAGGATTTTCTTTCCTTCTGTCCATTCGTATCTTATTTATTGCAGAATCTACTAGCTCCTTCAACGAGTAAAAGTCTCTATTATCTAGGAATTTATAGCCTAAATGAATATCCTTTTCAGGAAGTAAACCAATTAATTTCCTAATTCTATCTACAGGTGTGCTGCTCATAATTTTTTATAATTTCTATTGCTTGAAGAAGTTGTTTTTTTGTATACACCTCAAAATATATAGATCTTTCACCGCTCTTTGTGTAGAGCTGGTCCAAGTAATACAAAAACATTTTCTTCTTGATATAAAATACATCATTTTCTATCCCCTTAGCCTCGATATAGACATTGAGTCCATTATACTTAAAATAGAAGTCCGGAGTATATCTGATGCCTACTATTTTCCCAGTCTTCTGTACTAACATTTTTGAAGGGCAGTCATTTACTCCTTCTTCAAGTCTTTTGGCTACCTGCTTGTCTGTCTCCTTATCGTAATAAGGGGTTATTGGTTGAAACCCATCCCATAAAGTAAAAGTCTTAGGCTCATATTGAGGATTGAATCCATGCTGCAGAAGGATATTATAAAACCTCTTCTCCGTAACACTCTTAAAGGTAATGCTACTATCCTTGCAGACAGTAGCATTCCTTATCTTTTTATTCGCAATTTTCATTTAGGGTCAGGATATTCGTGCTCTAGTATATTTTGAAACTCTTTCAATAATTCAAGAGCAATTAGGGCTTCTTTGCTAGATCTGAAAGCAGCGAAGTTTTTATAATTCTTGATATATGCTTTGGGTAGGTTATAAATTCTCATACTAGCTATATCTACTATGTATATGCTAGGGCTATTACTAATATGATCTTTATAATTAGCATCTAGGTCGATAGCTATTTCCCTTAAGAACATAGTATATAGTGAAGCTGGCCAAATATTAAGTAAGGTAAAAAGGAATTCCGTAGAATTCTCTTCATCTAGACTAGATTTTTGGAATATTTTATTAAGATAATACTCCGCATCTTTTTCAGATTTAAGGGGTCCTTTTTCTGGATCTTCTCTCTCTACTATTAAACCTTTTTTAATTAGTTTACTTATACTATTAGGAAGTACAGTAAATTCTTGAATTATAGCAAAGTAATCTCCCCTACGTTCTCTTCTTAGAACGTCACCCATCTTTACTTCTTCACCTGCTCTCGTGTAATACTTCTTTGTACTCATTGTTTTTTTTTCTTAATGTTAATATTCTTCATACCATTTTATGGAGTATCCATAAATATCATTTAGTTTCTTATCTATTTCAGTAAATAGATAATGAGGCATCTTTATTCTATTTCTTGCAAAATATGCTGGATGTTCAATTTTCAAGACATGATTAAATTTCTTATTAATATACGGATTAAATGTTTCAGCTTGCTTACCAAATAACACATATACAATAGAACATGAGCTTTCTGAAAGATTTTTTAGTAGTTTAGATATGAATGGCCTCCATAACATGACATGAGAGCCTATCTTATTCATCTCTACAGTAAGGGCAGAATTAATCATCAATATACCCTGTTTGGCCCAATTCTCTAAAGTTTGGTCAAAGATAATATTATTATGTGGAATCTCAAAATTTATTACCGCTTCTTTTATTATTTTCAAAGAAGGTGATAAATCCTCTTCAAGAACTTCTTTCTTGTTCCCAAATAATATACCAGTGGCTACTCCTTTCTGGGGATAAGGCAATTTGTTACCCTAACAGCTCTTTATCTGTTAGTTCTATATGTTACCATATAGTTCGGACTATATCTTCATTGTTTCCAATGCAGGGCACTCGTGTCAGGTTTATTATTTGAGCTATTCACCTGTTAGTCTCTGAACCTTCTACATACTTTTATGCTCTTCTGTAGCTTGGCTGCTGATTGACTCATTAAGTTGTTCCAGCAATTCACCCTGTTTATCCAGAACCCTTCTTTTACTATAAGTAATTAGTTTATATTGCATGGATGGAATAATATAATCTTTAATTAGTTCTACAAACTTAGGAAAATCCTTAGCTTGTAGATACATACTATTATCATGTTTGCCTACAGTAAAATGTAAGTCAAATTTATTTAATAATATGTTAGCTAACAAAAGCTGTTCTTCAAGAGTAAATGAACAAGTAGATAAGATACATGAATTTTTAGTTACATAACCATCATCCATATACCATATAGCCAAACCTAAAGCATCTATATCTTTTACAAATTCTTCGAAAACTCTTTTATGACCATTAGAATCATAGTATTTTAATCTTATATTTGTAAAGATAGGATGTAATCTAGATTTAAATCTATACCCTACTAATTCGTGTGAATATCTTTTATTATTTATATGATACTCAACTATAGGAGATACTAAATTATACTTATTTAGTATATTCCATTTATACTCAAGATATTCTTTTTGTTTTTCAGAATGTGCTATACTAAGACACATATTCTTAGTTTTACTTCCTACTGAACAAAAACATCCATCTCCTAATAAACTTCCTATAAGAAGTTGTTTTAAGTCATTACCCATTTCTAAATCTTTATGATTCTTCATACTATCAAAATTTTTAATAGTACAAAGATAAGGTATTTGACCTAATATTACAATACTTTAAGTAAATTATTTATAGTTACTTATTAAAATCCTGCCCTAGAAATACTACTTTCAAATCTTCGAATGGACATAATTTGAAGGCTTTAAATACATCAGTCTGGTTTGGACATACAGATTTACTTAGATACTCCTTAGATAACACACTCAGTACATGATTAAGCTCTGTTTTATCAATCACTTTAGTCCAACCACCAAAGTACTCTTCTATTGTCATCTCTATAGTAATAAGTGATTAATATTATTCTCTAAAAGATTGTTTAGAGTTTCGTTTACATCTCTGTCTTTAGGAGGCTGAATAGTTCTTATAAATTCCTCTGCATTATCTACCTTTATTTTTACTTCATACCTATTTTCATAGTTTTCATCTTTGTATAGAAAAGCAGGGATAATCTTATTAATTATATACTTCTCTAACATGCCTGATCTATCTAGAAATATTGTAGGAGATACATGCACTACTATCTTTCCAGTAGGCATAAATCTATGGTCACTAACCCTGCAACGTTCATTTACCATTAATAGCATTCTCATATCTTTATCGAATATTACTCCTTTACACCCATAGTATATTTGGCCCTTACAAAATCCTTTATGTAAGAGATGTGAGCTAGTTAGAGCCTTAATTAATGTGATACTCCCTAAAGCATTATAACTTTTGCTTTCCAAGGCTACTAGAGTCCCTATTCTATTCTTTTTTGAGAGTATTTCTCTAGCTATATCTGTATTTGTTCTGTAAAGCACTTGTCTTAATACAGTAGGAACCTCTATCTCTGAACTTGTTTTTATATCAGCCTCAATAATTACCTTATATGGATTCATATTATTATTGTCCAAGCGTGCTAGAGAAGTTACTGAATAAGTAGGAACTACTAATAATCCGTGTAGAGTGCTTATATATCTATCTGAAAAAACCATTATGCTACAGTTTTAAAGTACATTGTTTCCGCATTATATTCAGTATAGAATGGGAGATCCCTATCTATAAGAGGATCACACTGATTCGCTATGAAGTTAACAAATAAATTAACTATAATGGATCCAATCATATTGGCCATAAAGGTAGTTTGTTTATAACTACATACTGTAGCATCAGCTTGATAATCTGAAAATAAAAAATAAGATCTATAATTCAGCATACTTTCTATATCACTCCCTTTTATACAGAATACCTGAAATTCTTCCGCTGCTAATCTACCGTCTATAAATAGACATTTTTCCCGTTCCTCATCAATTAACCCGTCTACAAGATTAGTCCAATTTTCAAAAGCCTCTTTTCTGGCTTTCATATTATCAAATCCACAAATAGTTATTTTATCTACCGCTGAGCTCTTATCTAGCTTCTCATTCTTGGCTATAACACCATAATAGTCTGAATACTCTACCATCATATCTGATATAGCATTTACTTTGTAATCACCTATTTGATTTTCACTATATAGCTGCCCAGACAGATTAACTCTCTCTACTGTATCTGGATCATAGAGTGTCATTGTATTAATACCCAATCTAGATAATAGAAATGCCACGTAACTTCCTATTCCTCCTAACCCAGCTAGAGTAACATTTTGCTGACGTATTTTATCAAACCAAATAGCAGAGCTAAATCTTGATGTCTCCTCACTTATCAACAAAGTCTTAGAATTTTCAGGGATCTTATCTTCAATTAAGCAGTGAGCTACCATTTCATCTACTAGCATAGAGCATTCCTCTGCATCGAGATAGAATATTTCATCTCCTATTTTAACTTTATTAGTAGGCAATCCATTATAAGTAATTTGTTCAATGCTTGGTATCTCTCCCTTTATAATTAATTTTGTTAGGGTCTTCACATCCTGATGGATAGGTGAAACATTCCCAGTGTTTCCATCTAACTTTCTCATATAATAATATCTCTTCTAGTAAATATAAGTATCTAATATTTTAACAAATTTCTCTATATATACATTATTATCAAGCTCTTGTAGTTCTTCCTTGATAGCTACAGCACATAATACATTCATTTCATCTTCCTCTACTCCTTGTTTAATTAGATCTTCATCTATTGTAAACCAACATAGAAACTCTATGAACCCTTCAGCCCATTTCTCAAATATATCCAATCCTTCTTCTCCCTTCCCAAATCTTCTCTCATAGATAGGAACCATTCCTGTTACCCAAGATTTTATATTTATTTTACTTTCTCTAGGAATAACTACACTTCCTGTTACTAATTGAAGAGCCAGAGACTTTGCCAAAGCTTTATTAAAGGTATACTTCTTCACGTTATCTTCAAAATCTAAAGTGGATTGTCTCCAACCCAATTTGTTTTCTTCTAGATCGTATGTATTCTCTCGTATCAATGAATTACGTATAGGGAAAAGATTACTATAAGGAGCATTAAATTTACTTTTTACCTCTTCGATCTTAGACTCCTTAGATTTTTCTATCTCTTCAAGTCTGGTTTCTAATGCTGTATGTTCATTATATCCTTCTACTTCTATATCAAGATAGTAATATTCTAATTCTTCAGTGGTAGTCTCTTTAGAATCTCTAACCTCACTAATTTGCACATTTCCAAAACTAGGATAGCAGAAACTTTCAGTGATATGTTTGTTAATTAATTTTCTAGTTATAGCAGCTGTGTAACTTCCTTGATTATTAACTATCAAAGAGACAAAGTGATTCCTATCCAATCCTTCTTCTTCCAGGGTTCGAATATCCGTTCCACTAAAGAATGTGCTCATATTGTTATGTGAATGAATCAGCCCCATCTGACAATCAAGCAATTCAGAATTATTTGCCATATAACTGACCACATCAGGGGACATATCAAACTCTGTATAGGTGGCACTTCCAATATCCATAACATATATATCCCTACACTTTATAATTAAGCTACCATCTTTGAAGGATCCTTCAACTGTATAGAATAGAATTCCAGACCATTCATCTTTCCATACCTTTCTACATATATATCTTATTTTCTCTTCTATTTCTCTTGGTATTACCATTTTATAAGTAGTAGTACTCCTGGTTACTGGAATTCTCTGTTTCTCCATTTTGTTCTTGTTCATTTCTAGAGCTCGGTCTATTTTTTCCATATTCACAATTTATTACCTTTAGTATCTTACCTAATATATAACCTATTACTTCTGGAACCAGTATAGTAGTTAAATTATTACTGCTATTATCCCATCCTACTATGCGAACTACTATCTCTTTCCCTTTAAATGTTCCTATTACTCCAAGATTAGATCCGTTATCTATTAAACGATTAGGCATCTCTCTTATCTTGTAGATAGCATTGTTAGTTACAGATACCGTTGTTATGATATTTCTCATGGACGCATAATTTCTTTCTATCTCACTCTTTGCGTACTTGTATCTACCATTAGTATTGAACCAAGTGATGAACTCATTGCTTACTAGTAATATAAATTTTGTTAAATTCATACCAATAGAGTAGCTTCCGTTCCTATAATTAAAGACTAACTTTTTCTGCTTTATGAAGTATTTGATAAATTCGTTAATCATGGGCACTAGATTTTGTGGTATACCTGTTGAAGTATTAATACTCAAGGATGCTATCATACTAGTACCATGAAAACTTACATTCTCCAACCTTCTGTAGGGGCCTCCACTTATAGATTCAGTTGCTACGTATTTATCTAACTCTACACAAAATAGTCTCCAAATATCTAGATCATAATTAGCATTTAAGTTATTTACTGTATTTCTTATAGGACCCGATCCTAAACATACTTCAAGAAATCTTTCAGGATTATTTCTCGGTATACCACATGCATGAGAATGCATGTAGTCACTAAGATATTGCTCTATTGTGTATTCCCCTCTATTGAAAGAAAAACTTCCTACCATCGTACCTTGTAAATCTAAGGATATCTTGGTATATAGTTCGGTAATATCTATAAATTTATTATACTCATTACTAACCCTTACTTCTGGGAAATACACAATAATTTTTATACTGCTTTCATGAACTACATGATAAAGTACCTCCGAAATAACTACCATAACACTAGAAGTACTACTTAAAATTTCATCTGGCACATCCTTTACAAGTTCTGTACTATGCATATCTGCCTCTATATGTGATAGTTCACCTAAGCTTCCAATGCTTTTTTCTCCATAGAGTCCCAAGAAAACTTCTTCTATCTTAGAGACAGTAGGGATACCTTGTAGGTCTACCTTATCTTCTCCAAAGAAATCTTCAAATACTCCTA
>CALEBD010000023.1 GCA_937944945.1 uncultured Clostridium sp.
TTTAAAGTGGCAGCACAAAAGCTTGATCCTTATATAAATGTAGACCCGGGGACAATGAGTCCATATCAACATGGGGAAGTATATGTAACAGAAGATGGAGCAGAAACTGACTTAGACTTAGGTCATTATGAAAGATTTATAGATGAGGATTTAAATAAATACTCAAATTTAACAACAGGAAAAGTATATTGGAATGTGTTAAATAAAGAGAGAAAAGGGGAATATCTAGGTGAAACTGTCCAAGTTATACCTCATGTTACTAATGAAATAAAGAGCTTTATATACAATGTAGGTGAAAAAAGTGATGCAGATGTAGTTATAACTGAAATAGGTGGTACGACAGGTGATATAGAGAGTCAGCCGTTTTTAGAAGCTATAAGACAGGTGTCATTAGAAGTAGGAAGACATAATTGTCTATTTATTCATGTTACATTAGTACCATACATAAAAAGTTCAGGAGAACATAAATCAAAGCCAACACAACACTCAGTTAAACAATTACAAGGTTTAGGAATTATGCCAAATATTATAGTAACTCGTTCAGAAGCTCCTTTAGATGAAGTTATTAAAAAGAAAATATCACTATTTTGTAATGTAAAACAAGACTGTGTAATAGAAAATAAAACAATAGATGTACTATATGAAGTGCCGATGATGTTAGAAGAACAAAATTTATGCGATATAGTTTGTAGAGAACTTGATTTAAAATACGATAAATGTGATTTATCAGATTGGACTAATATGTTGAGTAGAGTTAAAAATAGAAATAAAACTGTAAAAATCGCTTTAGTCGGAAAATACACTAAACTACATGATGCATATTTATCAGTAGTTGAGGCTTTATCTCATGCAGGTTATGAAAATGGTGCGGCAATAGACATAAAATGGGTAGATGCAGAAGGTGTAAATAAAGATACAGTAAATTCATTATTAGGAGATTGTCAAGGCGTATTAGTACCAGGTGGATTTGGCGATAGAGGAATAGAAGGTATGATTTGTGCTGCAAATTATGCAAGAGTAAACAATATACCTTACTTAGGAATATGTTTGGGAATGCAAATAGCAGTAATCGAATATGCTAGATATGTTTTAAATATGAAAGATGCAAACTCTACAGAATTTAATTTAGAAACAAAATATCCAGTAATAGCACTTATGCCGGACCAATTTGGAAATATAATGGGTGGAACAATGAGACTTGGAGCATATCCTTGCAAAGTAAAAGAAGGCACTATGCTTTATAAATGCTATGGAGATTTAAATATTTCAGAAAGACATCG
Source organism: uncultured Clostridium sp. (assembly GCA_937944945.1). Taxonomy (GTDB): domain Bacteria; phylum Bacillota; class Clostridia; order Peptostreptococcales; family Peptostreptococcaceae; genus Intestinibacter. The sequence continues at coordinate 1,281 of CALEBD010000023.1, forward strand.
CCATAGATATGAATTTAACAACGATTTTAGAAAGCAAATGATAGAAAATGGGCTTACTATAGCGGGAACATCACCAGACGAAAAGCTAGTTGAAGCTGTTGAAGTAAGTAATAATAAGTTTTATGTTGGAGTTCAATATCATCCAGAATTTAAAAGTAGACCAAATAGAGCAAATCCAATATTTAAAGGTTTTGTAAAAGCATCAGTTGATATGCTGTAAAACGTGGTATAATAAAATATATTTGATGTATAATCATAATAATTATTTTTGTATATTTGTAAATAAAAATTCAAAATGGGGTGAAGATATGGACAGTAAAAAATTTGTAATGTCGTATAGTGGTGGAAAAGACTGTATGCTTGCAATGCATAGAAAGATAAAACAAGGATGGACACCAGTAGCATTAATAACTACAGTAAAAAAAGATTCAGTAGATTCTTGGACACACTCAATAAATAAGAGGTTATTAGATAAAGCCAGTGAAAACTTAAATATACCGATAATATATGTTGAATGTGCAATTGATGATTATGAAGAAAAATTTGACCCTTCAATTTTTGTTAAATTTCCACTTA
>CALEBD010000024.1 GCA_937944945.1 uncultured Clostridium sp.
GATTAGGCTCTACCTGGATAGGATATTTTGATTCTAATAAAGTTAGAGAAGTATATAATGTTGCAACTCCTCAACGTATCACGTGGAAGAAACTAATAGAAACATGTGGCGAAGTAGTCGGAAAAGAACCTATAATAAAATATGTAGATTCGGATAAAATAAAGATAAAAGAAAGAAGTTATTTTCCATTTAAAAATACTAGTTGCGTGCTAGAAATTGAAAAATTGATAGACCATGGTCTCTATATACCTAATATAATGCTAGAAAAGGGGCTCAGAAAAACATACGAATGGTATATCAAAAATAAACCTAAGATGGATGATAAAGAAATGCATGAAGTAGATCAGGTTTTAAAGATAGTGTAAATTAGTATTGAAATACCAGTTTTATTTACAAAAAACGGTAATTAATATATAATTTAAATATATTTGGATATTATAACGTCTAAAGAAAGTCTTTAGGCGTTTTTCTATATTAAAAACTATAAAAAAGGAGAGATTCAAATGGAAAAAGTAGAAAGTTTTAAATTAGATCATAATAAGGTAAAAGCACCTTTTGTGAGAAAATGCTGTGTATTAGAAGGTAAAATGGGGGATAAGGTAAGTAAATTTGATTTAAGATTTTTACAACCAAATAAAGAAGCTTTCGGAACAGCTGCTATGCATGGATTAGAACATTTATTAGCAACATATTTAAGAGAAGAATTAGATGAAGTTATAGATTTATCTCCAATGGGATGCAGAACAGGTTTCTATTTAGTAATGTGGGGAGATGTCGATGCAAAAACAATAAAAGAAGGGCTAGAAAGAGCATTAGAAAAAGTTTTAAAAGCTGACAAGATGATAGCTGCGACTTCTGTTGAATGTGGAAACTATAGAGATTTATCATTATTTGGTGCAAAAGAATATGCTAAATATGTGTTAGAACAAGGATTCTCACTAAATATATATGGTGAATAATTAGAATATTTAAAATAAATAATACAAAGTTTGGAAAAAATATATCAATATGTATATGGAGAAATAAAAAATGATAGGAAGTCAAGAAAATATAATATCTAATGTATCATTAGACAAATTAGAGGTACTTAGATATTTAGGTCACAATGGTCAAGAAATTGATTCAGATTTAAATCTTAGAATAAATGAATGTATTAAAGAAACAAAAAAAGAGATTGATACAAAATATATTTATGAAATATATGATATAAAAAATGATTTAGATTTAAATACAATTGAATTTAAAAATACAAACTTAATATTAAAAAGTAAAGATGTAAGTGAATTGCTTAAGGATTGTGATAAATGTGTATTGATGTGTGCGACTCTTGGATTTAATATCGAAAAAAATATACGAAGATATAGCTACAATGACCTTACAAAAGGAATTATAGTAGATGCATGTGCTACGACTTCAATTGAAGAGATTTGTGATTTAATACAGGATAATATACTTCAACAAATGTCTAAGGAGGGTAAATCTCTTACTATGAGATATAGCCCTGGATATGGGGATTTAGATATAAGTGCTAATAAAGACATATTACAAGTATTAGATGCACATAAAAGAATTGGTGTAACAGTTACCAATACTGGAATAATGATTCCTAGAAAATCAGTAGTAGCATTAATTGGCATAACAAATAAAAAAATAGCAAAAGTTAAGCGAACATGTGAAAATTGTTCTAATAGATTTAACTGTGAATATAGAAGAAAGGCTGATGGTTGTGGAAGTAAGACAATATATACAAGATAATATATTAATATTTGACGGAGCAATGGGTACAATGCTTCAAAAAAAAGGCCTACAAGTAGGTGAAAATACTGAAGTATTTGGGTACGAAAATCCTGATATATTAGTTGATATACATAAAGAATATTATGAAGCAGGATCAAATGTTGCAACTACTAATACTTTTGGATGCAATGAGTTAAAGCTGCCACAAGGGTATGATTTAGAAAAAGTAATTGATTCAGCAGTAAAAGCTGCAAAAAAAGCGGCATCTTTAGTTAATAATGACAATGAAAAATATGTAGCTTTAGATATCGGTCCAATTGGTGAAATGTTAGAGCCTATGGGAACACTTCGTTTTGATAGAGCGTATGAAATATTTAAAAGACAAATGATTCAAGGGGAAAAATCAGGTGCAGATATAATTGTAATAGAAACTATGATGGATTTATATGAAATAAAGGCGGCTTTATTAGCAGCAAAAGAAAATACAAATCTACCTGTTTTCTGTACTATGACTTTTGATGAAAATGGAAGAAGTTTT
>CALEBD010000025.1 GCA_937944945.1 uncultured Clostridium sp.
ACTACAAAGATTTCTTATCTAAAGACGAACAAGCAGAAGTACTGAAAGCTTTAGATACTGCTATTACTTATAAAGATGTATTAGAAAAGGCTTATGATGTTAAAGGTAAACCTCTTTGGATCCAATGGTTACAACCGTTTGTAGGTATAATTAGAGGTAGGTATAAAAGAGAAGCAGAGATACAATATAAGAAAGATAATAAAGGAAGAAAAATCAATAAAGATGATATGCAAGCTTATATTGATAAATATATCAATGATAATGCTGAAAAGATTCAAACTGAGACATATAACTTTATTGAACAACAATCAAGAATAGCTGATTCCGATACTAATGCTTTTTATAGGTATACTGATACTATATTTCAATCATAGGATCCTATAATATCTGCTATGGCAAAAGCTTATGATGAAGTCGTATCGTAGACTAGAGTACAATATGTAGATAAGTATAGAAAATTAGCTGATCTTACTAAAGAGTTACATAAAACATTAGGTGTAACAATAGCATCAGATCCTAAGAAAGTATATGATTTTATGATTGAATACACTTCTAGTGGGCCAAGATTGATTAAATAGATGCCTTCATCTTTTGATGATGCTTATTTAGAGGCTAAGGAAGAAATAGACAAGGATCCCAAGTATATACTTCCAGAACAGAGAAGTGAAGCTTTAAGAGCGTGGTTGAATAAAAATGCTCCTATAGTAGATAAAGAAAGACTTAATCGAGCTAAGCTTGATTTATTTGATAAAATGTTATAGGAAGATGATATCACTGAAGAAGAGCATAAGATACTTGTGGAAAATGAAAAATCCAAAAATAGAAGGAAGGGTGTATATACTTTAGCTTCAGAAAGTAAGATAAGCAGACAAGCTGCAGAATTAGTTCAGCAAGAAATGTCTAAACTTATTTGGCAGTATAGAAAAATAGATCCTAAACTGTATCCTAATACTAAGTGGGACAATTTATCAAAACTTAGAAAGACCAATCCTGATGATATTAGAATACGATTTTATGATTTTATATATTCCTTATCAGAAGAAGGAGATGCGGGTGTAGCTAAAAGATATAAACTAAATGGTAGGTTACCCGGAGTATCCCTAGACATGATGGAAAGGGTCAAATCTGGGCAGAATATAGCTAAGGCAGCTCTAAGAGATGCAAAGAGACAAGTAATTAGAAATGAGGATGATACCCATCTTGGTTCTTTTGCATTATCCGATGAATTAGATAGACCTATAGACTTTGTTCCAGTATTCTATACAGCTAGATTAGAAGAACAAGATCAATCTTATGATATACCTAGTATATACAATAAATGGTTTGCATCGGCTTTAAACTATTATAATACCACTAAGGTAATGGCTCAATTAGAATTCACTAGACATGTTGTTAATAGTCGTAGAACTAAAATAACTGATAGTAAAGGTAGAGCTATAAAGAATTATTTAGAGAAGAAATTCCTTGATGAAAATCCCAATTCTTCTATTAATGCTTCTGATGTAGTAAAGGATACTTCTAATTTAGCAGATTAGTTAAATGATTGGTTCTAGCAAGTAATATATCAAAAATCAGATGCTGATCTAGGTATAATAATGGGAGTAGATGCTGCCAAATTAGTAGATTTACTATCTAAGTATACATCATTATCTATAATGGGTGTTAACTACATAAGTATGGTTAACAATGTCCTTATGGCAGAGACTCAACAAGCTATCGAAAGCTTCGCAAATAGATATGTATCTGCTAAAGCCTATACTAAAGCTACAGGTGAATATGCCAAAGACCTTCCAAATATACTTGGTGATATAGGAGCTGCTAAGGCTACAAGTAAAGTTAACTTATTGAATGAACATTTTGGAGTATTTACAGATTACACTGAGGGTGATTTCCAAAATAAGCTTAGATTTACAAGATTGTTTAATACTTCTGCCTTATATGCTACTAATAATTTAGGTGAGCATGAAGCTCAATCTCGTTTTCTGATAGCTTCGTTGATAAATAAAGAAGCTAAGGACAGAAACGGGAATGTAATAGGAAGCGTATACGATTATTTTTATGTAGAAGACGGCAAGCTTAAATTTGATAAGGATGGAGTAGTAGCAAACTTTAGTCCAGATGAACAAAATTAGTTCTCAGCTAGAGTAAGAGCTTTACTTATGCAAATGCATGGTAATTATGCTCCTCATACTAAAGTAGCTTTATAGAGATGGGGTCTTACACGTTTAGCTTTAATGTTCCGTAAATGGATTATACCTGGTATTAGAAGAAGATATTCTACAGAATACTATGATAATGTCATTGATGATTGGCAAGAAGGTTATTATCGTACTGGTGCTAGATTCATCAAGAACAAGGTAGGTTCTTTCTTTATGAAATACAAAGATGAAGCAAGAGCATTAGAAATGGCATCAAGTGCAGATTGGAGTACAATGACCGAATTTGAAAAGTATAATGTAAAAAGGTTTGCTATTGATGCTGCATTCTTAACCGCTGCTATTATACTTACTGCAGTACTTACTAAACTGAAAGATGACGATGACGACGAAGATATGAAGATATTTTGGTCTAATATGGCTTATCAAACTTATCGTCTTAAGACAGATATTGCATTTTTCTTTAATCCTGCGGATGCTCTTAAGATTGTTCAATCTCCTATTCCTTCTTCTTCACTTATTAAAAGCTTTACTAATTTTATGGGTCAGATTATTAAAGATCCTACTGAGAAATATGTACGTGGAGAATGGAAAGATCATTATAAGCTTGAAAAGCAATTCTTTGATTTGTTACCTATAGCGAGACAACTATATCGCTATCAAGATATTGCGAATGAGA
>CALEBD010000026.1 GCA_937944945.1 uncultured Clostridium sp.
GTTCCAGATGATGCAGTCTCAGATATGAAAATATTAGATAAATTTATAATGATGAATACAAAAGAGCAAACAACAGAAAAGTTATATAACGATATATGTAAATATGTTAAAAGTACTATGAAAAATGATAAAGAAAAATCAGAGTTTTATCCATATAATTTAGATATAAAAGGAGAAGTGATATCAGAAAATAGATCAGTATTAACCATATTTTCATTTATCCTTTTGTATATAGCATTTATATTCACAGCAATTGTAGCGACTATCTTAGCAATACAAACCTTGAGTGATTCCACAAAATATAAATATCATTATTCAATTTTAAGTAAATTAGGCGTAGAGCAAAGCCAAATATATAAAACAATAAGAAAGCAATTATTAATATTCTTTTTATTCCCAGTAATTTATCCAATTATAATTTATATTTCAGTTACAACCTCATTAAACGGTCTTCTTAATCCAGTACTAAGTAGCGAATACTCATATTTATATGCAATATTATATAGCCTATCATTATTTTTATTTATATACTTGATATATTTTATAGCGACTTATTTTGGATATAAGAAAAATATAGAGGAATAAAGATATAAACTAAAAAAGTTAGATTTATTACTTGACAAGTGAACTACCGTTCACTACTATATAAATATAAGGTGAACGATAGTTCGCTAAGGAGGTTTAAAATGTGTACGACAAAAGAGAAAATTTTATTAACATCGCTTAAACTGTTTGCCCAGGATGGATATGAAGCTGTTTCAATCAGCAAAATTTCTGGGGAATTAGGAATGGCGAAAAGTGCATTATATAAGCATTATAAAAACAAAAGAGATATTTTTGACAGTATTATAAATAGAATGGATGAATTAGATTATGAAAGGGCAAGAGAGTACAATATGCCAGATGGAAATATGGATGAAATCATAAAAGAATATAGAAATATATCTACTGATAAAATCAGAATTTATACAGAAGCACAATTTAAACATTGGACGGAAGAAGAATTTTCATCTTTATTCAGAAGAATGCTTACTTTAGAGCAGTATAGAAATCAAGAAATGTCAGATTTATATCAGAAATACTTGGTTTCTGGGCCGATAGACTATATGACATATTTGTTTGCAGGAATAACAGGAAAAAAAGAAGAGGCAAAACAATTGGCAATTGAATTTTATGGTCCAATTTTCTTGATGTATAGTCTTTATGATAATAAAAGAGAGGGTGATGATTTAACGGAAATGTTAAAAAATCATGTTGAGAGGTTTTCTAAAAAAATAAATAATTAGTAAAAATAGTCTATAAAAAATTTAGATTAAGAGTAACAATAATAAATTAATAAGAAGGGAGAAAAAGATGGAAGCAATAGTTTATACTTCAAACACTGGTACAACAAAAGAATACGCTAAATTATTAAGTGATAAATTATCTTTGCCTTATTATTCACTTGATGAAATAAAAAATAAGGTTAAACCAGGCGGTAAAATTATATATCTTGGCTGGATTATGGCAAGTGGAGTAAAGGGATATAAAAAAGCAATAAAAGATTATGATGTGTGTGCTGTAGGTGCTGTTGGGATGGGGGCAACAGGAACACAAGTTAAAGAAGTTAGAACGAAAAATAAAATTCCAAGCTCAAAACCAGTCTTTACTTTACAAGGTGGTTTCGATGTTAAAAAACTCCATGGAATTTATAAACTTATGATGACAATTATGGTCAAAACAGCAGGGAAAGGTCTTGCTAATAAACAAGATAGAACACAAGAAGAAGATCAAATGTTAGAAATGATGTTACATGGAGGAAAATACGTTGATGAAAAGAATCTAAAGGCAATTTTAGATTGGTATGGAAAGAGGGGCGAATAGTGTGAAATTATATTTTTCAAACACTACGACTATAATTACAACAATACTCATTCTTATATTGATTGGATTTATGTCTTATTGTTTTATCAATAGGGACAATATACAATTTTGGGGTAGAAGAATATTAATTCTTGTTATATACGGACTTGTGGTTTGTTGTTTTGCAGCAGCGCGAGATGGACTGGATATTACTATTCAAAATGCTGTTGAGGGGACAGCTATAGCCGGTGGAATATTTGAACTTGTGAGCATCCCGACTATAATAGGATGTATAGGAGCTGGCATTATTATAATTTCATCTATCATATCATTATTTGTAAAAAGTCAAAATGTTAGAGAAATTTTATTTTTTATAATGTGTGCCGGAATAATTTTAAAAATAGTAACAGTAGAAATATCGAGAATTATTATGTAGAGAGAAAACAGCAATTGGTAATGTAAAGTTATCCGTTGCTGTTTTAACTAGTAGAAACTCAGAACAAGATGAGCTAAAAAGTATTATAACAGGTGGAAGTGACTTTATAACTAAACCGTATAACAAATATATTTTATTGGAAAAGGTTAAACGAAAACTTAAAGAAAGTAATCCTACTAATTATAAAGAATTAGTAGTAAGAGATGTAACTTTAGATTTACACCTATCTTTAATCAGATATAAAGATCACGAAGTAGAGCTTACCAGAAATGAATTTAGAATAATGTATTATTTGTTTCTTAATGCAGGAAACAACATTTCAAAAGAGAAATTTATGGAGGATTTGTGGAATGATAAATTCTATATAGATGAAAATATTTTATGCGTAAATATAAATAGAGTAAGAAAAAAGTTAGAGGATATAGGTCTTCATAATTTTATAAAAACAATTCGAGGTAGGGGATTTATTACAGTTACATATGTCATAACTTTTTATTTATTTCAAAAGAAAGAGTATGAAAATATTGTTTCAATAGTAGATAAACTAGATGAAAAATATTTTATATCAGAAATTTTAAAAAGACCAAATAATTTAAAAAATATAGGGTATTATTATGCACTAAAAAAATCATGCAAATCAATGAATGACAAAATTGTAGAGCTTGAAAGTAACTTAAATGAATATAGAGATTATGTAGAGAGTTTTGCACATGAAATAAAAACTCCGATATCTGCAATTTCACTTTTTTGTGATAATAAAAATGAAAAATCTATAAAGAGCCAAATTAAAAAAATAGATAATATAGTAGAGCAAATGTTATTTTACGCTAGAAGTGATTCTGTAGAAAAAGATTATTTTGTAAAAAAGGTGTTGCTTGAAGATATTGTGCACACTGTAATTATGGAATACATAGATAACTTAATTCAAAAAAAGATATCACTTGATATATATAATTTACAAAACTATGTTTATATAGATGAAAAATGGATAACCTTTATAATATGTCAAATAGTACAAAATTCTATTAAATACTTAGATAAACCTAATAAAATAATAAAAATACATAGTGAAGAAAATAAAAATAACGTAGTTTTAATAATTGAAGATAACGGAGAGGGTATATTAGATTATGATTTGCCTAGAGTATTTGAATATGGATTTACAGGAAGCGATAGACAAAAACAATATTCAACAGGCATGGGGTTATATCTTTGTAAAAAACTTTACAACAAAATGAATTTAGGTATAAATATTGAATCTGAATATAAAAGATTTACAAAAGTAAAAATTATTTTTCCAAAAACAGGTCTTTATAAACAATGATTTATTAGATTTAATGCAAAAATTTTGATGTTACTAACATCCAAACATATGTATTGTGGATATATGGATTTTTTAAAATGTTGAAATTTCAACATATAAAAAGTTATTAACAGAGTTATCCACATTATGCACAGACTTTGTGGACAATTTAATCCACATTTAGACAAAATGTTTTATTATATTAAAATATATTCAAAAAATAAGTTAAAAAAATTTAAAAAAAAATTAAAAATTAAAAGGATATTTAAAACTGGTGGAGAATATATATTAAAACATAAAAAATTATCATAATTGGTGAAGTACATACTATGAACTTTGCATAGTGAAGGGAGCTGTTCTTATGAAAATATTAATAACAGGAAAAAAGATAGAACTTACAGATGGAATCAAAGGGGCTGTAGAAGATAAATTAGGTAAACTAGAAAAATATCTACATGAAGACACTGAAGTTAAAGTTACTGTAAGCGCTAGAAAAGCAAAACAAAAAATAGAAGTAACAATAATCCCTATAAATGGACCTATAATAAGAGCTGAAGATAGCCAAGAAAGTTTATATGCTGCAATTGATGTTGTTTATGACAAACTTAATAAACAATTAAGAAGATATAAAAATAAATTAAAAGGTAAATATCAATCTAAAGGTCAAGATAGCATAAGATTCCAAAATATCGAAGACAATGGCTTTGATGAAAATGATGGAGAATTTGATATAGTAATAGAAAGACACAAAAAATTCGATATGAAACCAATGAGTCCAGAAGAAGCAGTATTACAAATGGAATTAGTAGGACATGATTTCTATATGTTTAGAAATATAGACACAGATGAGATTTCAATAGTTTATAGACGTGAAACAGGCGGATATGGATTAATTGAACATGAATAATAGTATGAAACAAATTAATTAGAGAATGAAAGTAGCGGGCTATCGATAAGAAATTATCGATAGCTCTTTTAAATTCCAACAAAAAATAAATATAGCGAAAATAATATAAAAAATATGTCAATAATTAAAAAGAAAGGAGAGGGGTAAATGATAGAAATATTATTGGTTGTGGTGATAATTTTATTGATAATAAACATTTATATATCGATAAAATCAAAAGGAGTAGATATAACTCCTATGCAAAAAAACATAGACCAAAAACTAATATCAGTAGAAAAAACACTTAGAGAAGAGATGAGTGTAAATAGGGAAGAATCTAGAAAAAACGAAAAATCAAATAGATCTGAAATTGCTGGCTCAATTGACAAACTGAGTTCATCTATATTAGCTAATATGATAGAGTTATCAAAACTTCAAAAGAATCAATTTGATACATATTCAAGAACGATGGAGAGAACTTTAGATGCATTTAACTACAATCTTAGAAATAGTATAGATGATTTAACTAAACTCCAAAATGAAAAATTTACGGAACTTACAAAATCGACAGAAGAAAATCTCGAAAAAATGAGAGTTACAGTTGATGAGAAACTACAAAATACACTAGAAAAAAGACTTAGTGAATCATTTAAAGTGGTGAGTGAAAGGCTTGAACAAGTGCATAAAGGTCTCGGCGAAATGCAAAGTCTTGCGGCTGGTGTTGGTGACTTAAAAAAAGTCCTTTCAAACACAAAGACAAGAGGCGTATTAGGCGAGATACAATTGGAAAGAATATTAGAGCAGTTTCTTTCACCTGAACAATATGAAAAGAACGTAATAACTAAAAAAGGTTCACGAGAAACTGTAGAATTTGCTATAAAATTACCAGGCAAGGACTATGATAACAAAATGGTATACTTGCCACTAGATGCAAAATTTCCACTAGAAGTTTATAATAAATTGTTGGATGCATATGACATGCAAGACCAAGCTCAAATTGAAGTTAATTCAAAGAACTTAGAAAGATTTATAAAAAAATCAGCTAAAGATATAAGGGATAAATATATAGACCCTCCAAATACAACTGATTTTGGATTGATGTTTTTACCTACAGAGGGGATTTATGCAGAAGTCCTAAAAAATCAAAATTTAGTGGAATTAATTCAAAGAGAGTACAAGGTCAACATAACAGGTCCTACAACGCTCGTAGCCCTTTTAAACAGCTTACAGATGGGATTTAGAAGTCTTGCTATAGAAAAACATTCGAGCGAAGTTTGGAAGATACTTGGAGCTGTTAAAACTGAGTTTTCTAAGTTCGAAACAGTGCTTAATTCTGCACAAAATAAATTAAATCAAGCTAGCTCAGAAATAGACAAATTAGTAGGAACTAGAACTAGACAAATTAACCGAAAACTTAAAAATATAGACAAACTTAGCTTTGAAGATACAGATGCTTATCTACCTCAAGAAGATAGTGAGGATGAAGAAATATAAGCAATTAATAAAGTAATTAATAGAGAAGTAAATTAAAATGAATTTAAATTTAATTAAATGGGATAAAATAGTATTAAAATAAACGATTGAGGCAATATTTAATATTAAATATTCAAATTTTATGTTAAAATGTATAATAGTATAATTTATGCAATGAGGAGAGATGCGAAACAATGGGTTTTTTAGATAACTTATTCAACATGGCAGACAAAAGAGAACTAAAAGGGTTTGAAAAAATAGCTGATCAAATAGATGCTATGGAACCAAAATTCGAAGCCATGACTAATAAAGAATTAAAAAGTATGACAAATACTTTTAAAGACAGATTAGCAAAAGGCGAAACTTTAGACGACATACTACCAGAAGCTTTTGCTACCGTTAGAGAAGCTTCAAAAAGAGTTTTAGGTATGAGACACTACAAAGTACAACTTATCGGGGGGATGGTTTTACATCAAGGTAGAATAGCTGAAATGAAAACAGGTGAAGGTAAAACATTAGTTGCAACAGCGCCTGTATATCTTAACGCTCTTGAAGGTAAAGGTGTCCACGTTGTTACAGTAAATGATTACTTAGCAAAACGTGATAAAGAGGAAATGGGAAAAGTTTACGAATTCTTAGGACTTACTGTAGGGGTTATAGTTCACGGACAAAGTCCAGAAGAAAGAAGAAAACAATATGAATGCGATATAACATACGGAACAAACAACGAGTACGGATTTGATTACCTAAAAGATAATATGGTAATTCACAAAGAACAAAGAGTTCAAAGAGAATTAAACTATGCTATCGTCGATGAGGTCGATTCTATATTAATAGACGAAGCTAGAACACCACTTATAATATCTGGACCTGGGGATAAATCTACGCATTTATACACAGATGCTAATACATTCGTATTAACATTAAAAAGACCAAGTAAAACACAACAAGAAAAAACAGAAGAAGAAAAAGAACTTCCATCAGATGGAGATTATGAAATAGATGAAAAACAAAAAGCAGTTTCATTAAGTGAATCTGGTATTAAAAAGGCAGAACTTTACTTCAACGTTGAGAATATAACAGATGTTGAACATACTGAATTATTCCACCACATCAACCAAGCGCTTAAAGCACACGCTATAATGAAAAAAGACGTAGACTACGTTTCTAAAGATGGCGAAATAGTTATAGTTGACGAATTTACAGGTCGTCTAATGTTTGGTAGAAGATATTCAGAAGGTTTACATCAAGCTATAGAAGCAAAAGAAGGTTTACACGTACAAAGAGAATCAAAAACTCTTGCTACAATAACATTCCAAAACTTCTTTAGAATGTATTCAAAACTTGCAGGTATGACAGGTACAGCTAAAACAGAAGAAGAAGAATTTAAATCAATCTACAAAATGGACGTTGTACAAATACCAACAAATAAACCAATTTTAAGACAAGACTTACCTGATGTAGTTTATAAAAACGAAAGAGGTAAATTCAACGCTGTAGCAGAAGATATACTTGAAAGACATGCTAAAAACCAACCAGTACTAGTTGGTACAGTTTCAATAGAAAAATCAGAATTACTTTCTCAAATACTTAAGAGAAAAGGTATAAAACACGAAGTATTAAATGCTAAAAACCATGAAAAAGAAGCTGAGATAATAGCACAAGCAGGTAGACTTGGAGCAGTTACTATAGCTACAAACATGGCTGGTCGTGGTACTGACATCGTGCTTGGTGGTAACCCATTATTCTTAACTAAAAAAGAATTAAAGAAACATGGATTTACTGATGATTCAATCAAGAGAGTTGATACTAGTATAGATGCTGAAGAATTAGCAGAAAACGAAGATTTAGCAAAAGCTAAAGAAACTTTCGACTCACTATATCACCAATTTAAAGACCAAGCTGCTAAAGAACAAGAAGCTGTTAAAGAAGCAGGTGGACTTGCTATAATCGGTACTGAAAGACATGAATCTAGAAGAATCGATAACCAGTTAAGAGGACGTTCTGGACGTCAAGGTGACCCAGGTTCATCAAGATTCTATATAGGACTTGATGATGATCTTATGAGATTATTCGGTAGCGAAAGAATACAAGGTGTTGTTGAAAGAATAGGTTTAGAAGAAGATATGCCTATCGAACACAAAATGTTAACTAAATCAATTGAAAATGCACAAAAGAAAGTCGAAGGTAGAAACTTCGGTATAAGAAAACATGTACTTCAATATGATGATGTTATGAATAAACAAAGACAAGTTATATATGCTGAAAGAAGTAGCGTTCTTGAAGGAGAAGATATACACGAATATATCCAATCTATGATAAAAGACAGAATAGGTGCTGCTGTTGAAGCATATACAGAAGATAAAAAAGTAGATTACACAGAATTAAAACACTACCTATATACTTCATTTATGCCAGCTGAAAGTTTAGAAGTTGAAGGACTAGAAACTTTACAAGGTGAAGAATTAATCGAAAAAATCTACGAAATAGCACTTGCTATATACAAAGAAAAAGAAGAAGTTATAACACCAGAAAGAATGAGAGAAATAGAAAGAATCATACTTTTACAATGTGTTGATAGTCACTGGATTGACCACATAGATGCTATGGATCAATTACGTCAAGGTATAGGACTTCGTGCTTTAGGTCAACAAGACCCAGTAATAGCATACAAACTAGAAGGATTCAATATGTTTGACGAAATGGTTGACCAAATAAGACAAGATACAGTTAGATACTTATTCGGAATAACTATAGAAAAACAACCAACTGAAAGAAAACAAATAGTTGATGTTGATACAATAGAAGCTCCAACTGATGAACCTAAACAACCAGTTGTTAAGGAAACAAAAGTAGGAAGAAATGACCTTTGCCCATGTGGAAGTGGTAAGAAATATAAAAACTGCTGTGGCAAAAACTAGGAGGATCTAATGCTAAGAGAATTAGATTATAGACAGTCAGTTGAGACAATGTCTAAAGATTTAAAAGAATTGGGTGTTTCCCTTTGACATCGCTTCAAAGAAAGCACAAATTCAAAAATACGAAGAAGAAATAAATAAACAAGATTTTTGGGATGATAACGAAAGAGCCCAAAAAATTCTTCAACAAAACAGCGATTTAAAAAACATAATCTCTGAATATGAAGAGTTAAACTCTAACTTAGAAGACATAGAAGTTTTAATAGAACTTGGTCTTGAGGAAGAGGATGAGTCGATTGAACGTGACATCGAAAAATCTATAAAAACACTTGAAGATAAAATAGATGAAGTTAAAATAAAAACTTTATTAAATGGAAAATACGATGCCAATAATGCTGTTTTATCTATAAATGCTGGAACTGGTGGATTAGATGCACAAGATTGTGCACAGATGATACTTAGAATGTACCTTAGATGGGCTGACCAAAATAACTTCAAAGTCAAAACATTAGACATGATAAGTGACCCAGAGGCAGGGATAAAAAGTGTTACGCTACTGATTCAAGGAACAAATGCTTACGGGTATCTAAAAAGTGAAAAAGGCGTTCATAGAATCGTCAGAATATCACCTTTTGATGCATCAGGAAAAAGACATACATCTTTCGTTTCAGTAGATGTTACGCCAGAGCTTGATGACAAGATTGATGTTGAGATAAATCCTAATGATTTAAAAATCGACACATATAGATCATCTGGAGCTGGAGGACAGCACGTAAACAAAACTGATTCTGCGGTTAGAATAACTCATATTCCAACAGGAATTGTTGTTCAATGCCAAAATGAACGTTCACAATTTGCCAATAAAGACACTGCAATGAAGATGTTAAAAGGTAAATTGATTCATTTAAAAGAATTAGAAAACAAAGAAAGAATTGAGGACATCCAGGGTAAATATTCACAAATAACATGGGGGAGCCAAATAAGGTCCTATGTATTCCAACCTTATAAATTAGTGAAGGACCACAGAACTAATGCGGAGATTGGAAACGTGGATAGCGTAATGGATGGAAATATCAATTTATTCATAAATGAATATTTAAAAATGAATAAAATGAAAAATCAATAAAAAATAATACAGGGGGGCTACAAATACACGTGGCTCCCTGTTTTTTAAAGGAGTTGTTTGGGTTGGATATATATAACATTTTAGAAAAAGAGTTTAAGATTAAAAGGGAGTATATAGATAACACTATAAAACTAATTGATGAAGGAAATACAATCCCTTTCATTGCAAGATATAGAAAAGAAATGACAGGCGAGATGAGCGATGTCACTTTAAGACAGTTAAACGAAAGACTTACTTATCTTAGAAATTTAGAAAGCAGAAAAGAAGATGTAACTAGAATAATAGATGAGCAAGGAAAATTAACTGAAGAACTAAAAACTAATATAGCAAAAGCAAAAACACTTCAAGAAGTTGAAGATATTTATGCTCCTTATAAACAAAAGAAAAGAACAAGAGCAACAATAGCTAAGGAAAAAGGATTAGAACCTTTAGCTCAATCTCTATTAAAACAAGATATAGCTGATATAAATATGGAGGCCTCTAATTATATAAACACAGAAAAAGGTGTAGAAAATGTTGAAGATGCACTTAAAGGAGCTTTAGACATAATCGCTGAAGTTGTGTCTGATGATGCAGAAATAAGAAAATACATAAGAAAATTAGCTATAGACCATGGTATTGTCGTAACTCAAAATACAACTGACGAAAAATCAGTTTATGACATGTACTATGATTATAGTGAGCCAGTTAGAACAATGGCATCACATAGAGTTCTTGCAATAAATAGAGGAGAAAAGGAAAACTTCTTAAAAGTTAAGTTAGAAATAGATAACGATAAAGTATTAAATTATATAGAAAATAAATACATAAATAAAAACAATTCAAAAAATAAGACAGAAATTCTATCAGCTATCGAGGATTCATACAAAAGACTTATTTTCCCTTCTATAGAAAGAGAGATAAGAGCTTATTTAACAGAAAATGCACAAGAGAGAGCAATCAGTGTATTTGGTGAAAATATAAAAAATCTACTATTACAACCACCGCTAAAAGGCAAGGTAGTTATGGGATTTGACCCTGGTTATGTAAATGGATGTAAAATAGCTGTTGTAGATAGAAATGGTAAATTCCTTGATCAATCAATAGTATATCCACATAAACCACAGGCAAAAATGGAATCAGCTAAAAAGAAAGTTGTAGATTTAGTCAAAAAATATGACATAGATGTAATAGCAATCGGTAATGGTACTGCATCTAGAGAGTCTGAAAAAATGATAGCTGATTTAATAAAAGAAGAAAACTTAAATACTCAATATGTAATTGTTAGTGAGGCTGGAGCATCAATATACTCTGCATCAGAATTGGCAGCAGAAGAACATCCAGACATCAATGTATCTATAAGAGGTGCAATTTCAATAGGTAGAAGACTTCAAGACCCACTTGCAGAACTTGTAAAAATAGAGCCACAAAATATAGGTGTTGGACAATATCAACACGACCTAAATAAAAAGAGACTTACAGAAGTTTTAGATGGAGTTGTTGAGGACTCTGTTAATAGTGTTGGTGTTGATTTAAATACAGCATCTTATTCATTACTTGAACATGTTTCTGGAATAAGCAAAACAGTGGCAAAAAATATAGTTACATATAGAGAAGAAAATGGAGCATTTACATCAAGAGCCCAACTTAAAAAAGTTAAAAGACTTGGACCAAGTGCATTTGTTCAATGTGCTGGATTTATGAGAATTGCTGATGGTAAAAATCCACTAGATAATACTGGTGTCCATCCTGAAAGTTACGATGTTTGTAAAAAGATGATAGAGATGTTAGGTTATACTATGGATGATATCGAAAGCAAAAATATTGATGATATAGACGATAGAGTTAAAAATATAGGTCTAAAAGAAATAAGCAAAAAATTAGAAGTAGGAGAGCCTACTTTAAAAGATATAATTTTAGAAATTAAGAAACCAGGTCGTGATCCTAGAGATGAAGGTATGAAACCTATATTAAGAACAGATGTATTAAAAATTGAAGATATACAAGAAGGCATGGTGCTTAAAGGTACTGTCAGAAATGTCGTTGATTTTGGTGCATTTGTCGATATAGGAATTAAAAACGACGGACTTGTTCACAAATCACAAATGAGCAATAAATTTGTAAAAGATCCAATGGAAGTAGTATCTGTTGGTGATGTTGTAGATGTTAAAGTTATAGGAATAGATTTAGATAAGGGACGCGTTTCATTATCTATGAAACTGTAATTATAAAATCTGTGTAATTAGAAAATCCGCTTTCGCATATTAAAATGCGGATGCGGATTTTTGTTATACTATTTATGTTGTACATCTTGTTTTAGAATCATTTATATGTTAACTTAGAAACACGATATTTAAAAAATAAACAACAAATAACTTGAGATAGATTATAAAAATATAATAAAATTGGAGGCATATAGTGTTACTTATAAAAAATGGAACAGTAAATACAATTACTAAAGGAATACAGAAAATAGGAATATTAATAAAAGATAAAAAAATAGTAGCAATGGGGGAAAAACTAAATTCATTAAGCACAGAGTTTGTACTTGATGGTGAAGTTATAGGAAGAGAAGATGACTACGAAGAGCTTAACAAGGAACTGAGAGCTAATGGTGAGTTTGATTTTGACCCAAATACGGATACATTAGAAATAATAGATGCACAAGGGCAATTCATCTATCCAGGGTTTATCGATGCACACACTCATTTAGGTCTTTGGGAAGACGGAATGGGAGTAGAAGGTGCTGATGGAAACGAAGAAACTGACCCTATAACACCACACTTAAATGTAATCGACGGAATAAATCCAATGGATAGAACATTTAAAGAGGCGTATGAAGGTGGAATAACAGCAGTTTGCACAACTCCTGGAAGTGCAAATGTTATGGGTGGACAAGCAGCTGCAATCAAAACTTTTGGTAGAAGAATAGACAAAATGATAATCAAAAATCCAGTTGCATCAAAAGTTGCATTTGGTGAAAATCCAAAATCATGCTACGGTTCAAATGATAATACACCACAGACAAGAATGGCGATTGCTGCATTACTTAGAGAGAATTTAAGAAAGGCAGAAGAATATTTATTTGACTTAAAATCGGCAGAAGAAGATGAAGATATAGATAAGCCAGAATTTGATATAAAATTAGAATCGCTTATACCTGTGTTAAAAAAGGAAATACCTTTAAAAGCACATGCACACAGAGCTGACGATATGTTCACAGCGATAAGAATTGCTCAAGAATTCGATTTAAAACTTACACTAGATCACTGCACAGAGGGGCACATGATAGTGGAAGAATTATTAGAAGAAGATTATCCACTTATAGTAGGTCCATCTTTATCAGAAAGATCAAAAATTGAGCTTAGAAACTTAACTTTTGAAACTGCTGGGATTTTATCAAATGCAGGGAAGGATATCTGCATAATGACAGACCATCCAGTAATTCCACTGCAATATCTACCTATATGTGCGGGATTAGCTGTTAAATACGGTATGAAACAAGAAAAAGCATTAGAGGCGATAACTATAAATCCAGCAAAAGTTTTAGGAATAGAAGACAGAGTTGGTTCTATAGAAGTTGGAAAAGATGCCGATATAGTAATTTGGGACGGAAACCCACTAGAAATCCAAAGTAATGTTTTATACACAGTAATAGATGGAAAAGTCGTTTATAAAAGATAAATCAAATGTAAAATCTAAGTATTAAAAAGTAATTAGAAAGTAACTAATAAAACATTAAAAATAATTAATAAGAATAATGTAATTAGTAAAAAGATAATATAATAATGTAATTAGTGAAAAAATAACATTAAGGAAAAATAATATTAAGGAAACAATAACATTAACTTATAATTAAAATAAATAATTATAATTTAGGGATGTGACATGATGAGAATGAAAGCTGTAAGAATTCTAATAGTGGAATCTTATAGCTTTTTTTATAAATGAAGTTAAAAGTAAAATCTTTACAACTTGGTATAGCGTGTTTTAAATGTAAAAAAACAGATAGTTCTTTACATATAGATGTAACAAAAGAGGTGCTTTTGTGAAGGTCGTTTATGAGGTGAGGTAAAGAGAGGGGATAGAGGATAGCGGAAGGAAAGGTCGCAGAAATGC
>CALEBD010000027.1 GCA_937944945.1 uncultured Clostridium sp.
GAGGTGGTGGTGGAGGGATGATATATCCAAAAGAAGGAACAATACGAGTACGTATTAAATCCCGAGGTGCCGATGAGGAACTTGGTATAGAAGTTGTTCAATTCTACCTTGGTCCAAAGGATGGTGGTATCATATCCCCGGCAACATTTAATGAGCCATGTCCTTTCATGGAGAAATTCCAGGAGCTTAAGAATTCTGATGATCCAGATGATAAGGCACTTGCATCTAAGTTAGTACCGAGAAGAAGGTATATATTAGGGGTAATAGCTTATAAAGATACAAAGGGAAAAGAGGTAGATCCTGATAAGATTGATAAACCCATGATGGTACCCCGTTCGGTATATCAGGATATCATAGATTTATACCTTGATGAGGAGGATTGGGGTGATATGACCGATCCCATTGAGGGGTATGATATTAAGATTACCCGAACTGGATCAGGTAAGATGGATACCAGCTATTCTGTATC
The DNA here is from genome assembly GCA_937944945.1 of uncultured Clostridium sp. Lineage (GTDB taxonomy): Bacteria > Bacillota > Clostridia > Peptostreptococcales > Peptostreptococcaceae > Intestinibacter. The sequence continues at coordinate 470 of CALEBD010000027.1, forward strand.
TCCATGCCAGAAAACAAAGCTTGATAAAAAATACAGAGAGGATGTAGATCTTGAGAAGGCAGTAAGAGCAAGTATCCTTCCCTATGATCAATTGGAAGAGAAGTTGGCATCTTTCCTTAATGAAGGAGGTGATGATGAGGATGAAGATGATGCACCCGTAAAATCTTCTAAGAGCAAGCTAGCAGATAAAAAGAAGAAAAACGGAAAGAAATATAAAGGTGATATCTAAAATCTCTAGATATATACCTAAACAGGGAGTGGGATATAAATTATATCCCACTCTTTTCATCTAATATCAAATAAGTATGGCAAGAAAGGCAAAAGCTCCCAAGAAATCAGGAGGCAGGAAATTTAAGGTACCAACACAAAATGAGATACTCAAGAAGTATGGGTCATCTTTACAATTTAAAGCTAGTACCATAAATCATCATGGATTATGGATTCCATCTACTTTCTTTGCTCTCAATTATCAAATGGGTGGTGGTGTACCATTCGGTAAGATAATTGAAATAATGGGTGAGGAATCATCTGGAAAATCACTGATAGCATATAACTTTGCTTATGCTACTCAACAACTAGGTGGTCATGTAATATGGGTAGATGCTGAACAAGCATGGATGAATTCATGGGCAGAAGAGAATGGATTGGATCCCGAAAGAGTAACAGTATTAAATGATACCCGTATAGAAACAATATCTGATGCAATAGCAGACTTAGCAATATATTGGAGATCAAAGTTAGTGAATAATGAACCAATCATAGTTGTGATAGATTCAATAGCTGCTCTTGATTCAATAGAAGCCATAGATGCAAAGATGGCAGATGGTAAAGCCGAGATGGGTAACCGAGCTAAGCAGATATATAAGATGTTCAGAATAAGGAATGAATTATTCTATCGCTTAGGTGTAACTATGGTGTGTATCAATCAATTGCGTAGTAAACTGGGAGCAGGATTTGGTCAAGATACTAACACAACTCCCGGAGGTGCTGCTCTTAAGTTTTATGCTTCAATCAGGTTGGCTTTCTTTTCAGGTAAGACTCTAAAGATTAAGTATAAAGGTAAGGAAAGACGGGCAGGTAAGTATGTAACTATTCAGATGAAAAAGAACAAGGTATCTCCCCCAAGAGAAACCATATCTAAAGCCCCGATATATTTCAACCCAAAGTATCATGAGATCGGATTTGATAGATACTTCTGGTTAGAGGAATCTTTAGAGGATGCAGGTGTAATTGAAAAGCTTGGTGGAGGTACATACGTGTTCGAGGGTAATAAACTATGCCGTGGTGAAGATGCTTTCCATAGGTTGATAGAAGAAGATGGAGATCTTAGGAAAAAATTACTCAGGGCAGCAGGAATAAATACTATAGGAACAACTAAGCGTAAGCTAAAGAAGATTACACGAAATATGTTCCCTGTTGATGAAGATTTAGACTATGAATCTCAAATAGAATCAGATGATACAGAAGAAGATGAAATCATCCCAGACGAGGGGTAGAAAGCCAAGAATGCTTATGGTAGTGGACGGTAGTAACCTTGCTCACCGTTCATACCATAAGTTTAAGAATCTTAAAGCTAATAATGGAGCTGGAACAGGATTAGTATATGGGTTCTTAAGAATATTTGGTTCATACCTTGTAAGGTTTAAGCCAAGTCATGTGGTAATTACATTTGATACACATAAGAGTAAATCATCAAACTTCCGTAATGACTTATTGGAGGGTTATAAAGCTCACAGAAGTAAGGTAAGTATGGATTATGAAGACTTCAATAAACAATTGGCTTTGTTGAGAAGGATATTGAGATTACTTGGAGTTCAAATGATCATAGACAATAAAGGATTGGGACATGAATCAGATGATTACATTGCTTGGTTAGTAATAAACCATAAAGGCAAATCACTGATAATATCCTCTGACAAAGACTTCTGTCAATTGTTAGATAAGAAGGTAAAGATATTCAACCCAAGTAAAGAAACTCTAGTACATAACCAGACATGTAGAGAGATAATGGGATATTCAGCAGAAGAATGTGTTGACTACTTAATACTCAACGGAGATAAGTCAGATGACATACCTGGTTATTATGGTATGGGAGAAGTAAAGACTAGATCATTCCTTGATAAATTTGGTAGTATAGCAGATTTTATTAATGATAGTGAAGCAGAATTCAAAGGTATAGAAAGAGATCAATTAGAAGAGTTATATAAGAAGAATAAGTCTCTGATAGATCTGAGATCTGCTTTGAATCTGTATCCCATAAAGAAAGTCCCTTGGGTAAAAGGATGTACTAATAATATAAGGAAAGATAGGTTATTCATGGTATTAGATAAGTTTAACCTAAGATCTTTCAAGATACCAGATTTTTTAGAACCATTCAAAAAACTACAGACTTATGTATCACGGTAAGTATCAAATTATGTTCACCGGTGTTTCTGGAGTAGGGAAAACTACTATAGCTAAGGAAATAGCCGAATTATTGAATATACCCTTCATATCTGGGTCATATTCAGACTTAGTACCAGAAACAAAAGATATGCCCCATGCTGATATGATTCAGCAAGATGCAAAGACGGTATTCATGCAAGATATGCAAGTATTGAATCTACGTAACAAAGCTTTCCGAATGGAAGATAACTTTGTAACAGATAGATCATACTTTGATTCTGCAGCATATTTCATTAATAAGTTATCCCATAGAATTGAAGAATGTGATCTAGATCATGCTATCAACTTATGTAGAATGTTACTTGGTAAACAGTGTACACATTTGATATTCATACCATTTTCAGAGAAATTCTTTAATGAGTGGGTAACCGAGAACAACGGTAAAAGAGTATTATCAAAGTACTATCAATACCAAGTATCCCAAATAATGTATGGTTTATTAAAAGTATGGGGATATACACCAGATTCAAAAGTATATCAACTTTGTAATGGAGTTCCAGATACTGGAGTGATGGATATAATGGGTTATAAGGTAAAAGTTCTCATACTTGATGAGATGAATCACGAAAAGAGAGAATACTTAATTAGGAAGTTTCTTCAGTTAT
>CALEBD010000028.1 GCA_937944945.1 uncultured Clostridium sp.
TTAGGTAGTGCTTTATATATAACTAGATCAATGTTAAAAAGCGATGAAGAAGTATTTTTAGATGATATAACATTAGAAGAATTAACAGAAAAATTAAATGTTCAAGTAATAACTTGTCAAAATGAAGGAAAAGATTTTGTAGAAAAAATCATAAACTAGAAGGGAGATTAAAATGAGCGATAATAGACCAATTGTAGCAGTAGTTGGTACACCAAATGTAGGAAAATCAACACTGTTCAATAAATTAGCAGGAAAGAGAATATCAATAGTAGAAGATACACCAGGTGTAACAAGAGATAGAATATTTGCAGAAGTAGAATGGTTAAACAAATACTTCACATTAATAGATACAGGTGGTATCGAAAAAGATAACGGAGATGTAATATTATCTCAAATGAGAAACCAAGCGATGTTAGCAGTAGACATGGCACACATCATAATTTTTGTTGTAGATGGAAAAGCTGGTATTACAGCAGCTGACAAAGAAGTAGCTCAAATACTTAGAAAAACAAATAAACCAGTTTTATTAGCTGTAAACAAAATAGACAGTATAAACCAAATGGACAATATATATGACTTCTATGAATTAGGTCTAGGAAATCCATATGCAATATCAAGTGCAAATAGTATGGGTCTTGGAGACTTATTAGATGAAGTTGTAGAGCAATTCCCTAAAGGATTAAACACTGAGTATGACGAAGATATAATTAGGGTAGCAATAACAGGTAAACCAAATGCAGGAAAAAGTTCTATCTTAAATAATATTTTAGGCGAAAACAGAGTTATAGTAAGTCCAATTGCAGGTACTACAAGAGATGCTATAGATACATACTTTGAAAAAGACGGACAACAATATTTATTAATAGATACAGCAGGTATAAGAAGAAAAAGTAAAGTATATGAAAGAGTTGAAAAATTCAGTGTCATAAGATCTATGACTGCTGTAGAAAGAGCTGACGTTGTTTTAATAGTTATAGACGCAACTGAAGGAGTTACAGAACAAGATACTAAAGTTGCTGGTATAGCTCACGACGAAGGTAAAGGATGCATATTCATCGTAAATAAATGGGACCTAATTGAAAAAGACAACAAAACATTAGGAAACTACACAAAAGAAATAAGAGAGAAATTCCCGTTCATGATGTATGCACCAGTATTATTCGTATCTGCTCTTACTAACCAAAGAATGAATAAAATACTAGAAACAGTAAACTATGTAGCTAGTGAACATGCTAAACGTGTTAGTACATCAGCATTAAATGATGTTATAGGTGAAGCAGTTATGCTTAATCAACCACCATCAGACAAAGGTAAAAGACTTAAAATTTATTATGGTTCTCAAACAGGAACTAAGCCACCTAAATTTACATTATTTATAAATGATAAACAGCTTACTCATTTCTCTTATCAAAGATATCTTGAAAATAAAATAAGAGAGAACTTTGGATTTGAAGGAACTTCAGTGCAATTTGAGTACAGAGAAAAGAACAGAAGAAAATAATAAAAATATGGGGGGCCAGAGATGTTAGTTTATTTAATTATTATAGTAGTTGCTTATCTTTTAGGTAATATATCAACATCATATATTATTGGCAAAAAATTTGCAGGCGTAGACATAAGAACTCAAGGTTCGGGTAATGCAGGATCAACTAACGTACTTAGAACTATGGGTAAAAAAGCAGGAGCCATGACTTTTGGTGGCGATGTTTTAAAAGGTGCGATTGCAGTTGGATTTGCTAGGGTATTAGCCCATTACATGAAAGCAGATGAGGCAACTTGCGCTTATATAGCTGTAGTAGCCGTTGTAATAGGACATAATTGGCCAGCATTTTTAGGTTTTAAAGGCGGTAAAGGAGTAGCAACTTCTTTAGGTGCGATGTTAGCTATAAATCCTATTGTAGCTCTTACATGTTTAGCAGCATTTATAATAATAGTATTAGTTAGCAAATATGTTTCTTTAGGTTCTGTTTTAAGTATATGTTTGTCTCCTGTGTTGATGCTTATAAACCACAATACAAAAGGTATATGGGTAACATTATTTTTATCAGCATCAGTTATATATACTCATAGAGCAAATATAAAACGTCTTATAAATGGAACAGAAAGAAAACTTGGTGAAAAAAAATAATAAACTAGGTGGTGTCATTATGGAGAAGGTATGTGTAGTAGGTGTAGGAAGTTGGGGGAGCTCACTTGCCCTAGCTCTTTGTAAAAATGGATATAAAGTAGATATGTGGACGAGAGATGAATCTCAAGCAAACGAAATTAATACTACAAGAGTAAATTCTAGATTCTTACCAGGTGTTATTTTCCCAAAAGAAATGAGAATATCTACTGATTTAGAAAGTGTAATAAAAGACAGTAAAATAGTAGTATTGGCAGTGCCATCACAAGCTGTAAGAAGTGTATGCAAAAAGATAAAGCCTTTTATAAAAGAAAATCAAATTATAGTTGATGTTGCAAAAGGTCTTGAAAGAGAAACAGGACTTAGATTATCTGAAGTAGTTAAATCAGAACTACCAAATAATGAATATGTTACTTTATCTGGACCATCTCATGCTGAAGAAGTTTCTAAATTTATGCCGACTACATTAGTAGCAGCATCTCCAAATTTAGAAATAGCTGAAATTGTACAAGATGCATTTATGAGTCCTGTACTTAGAGTTTACACTAATCCAGATATAATAGGGGTTGAATTAGGTGGAGCTCTAAAAAACATAATAGCATTTGGTGCTGGTATGTGTGATGGACTTGGATATGGAGATAATGCAAAAGCAGCATTAATGACTAGAGGTATTACAGAAATAGGTAGACTTGGAGTTGCTATGGGTGCACATGTAACAACTTTCACAGGACTTTCAGGTATTGGAGACTTAATCGTAACTTGTACTAGTATGCACAGTAGAAATAGAAAAGCTGGAATACTTATGGGACAAGGAAAAACACTAGAGGAAACATTAGCTGAAGTTGATATGGTTGTTGAAGGTATTGTAGCAACAGAAGTTGCTTATAAAGTTGGTAAAAAATTAAATATTGAACTACCAATAACTAATGCTATTTATTCAGTATTATACGAAGGAGCAAATACTGAAGAAACTGTAAAAGCACTTATGACTAGACATAAGAAAAATGAAATGGAAGAAGTCGTTAATAACGGATTTGTACATAATTAATTTATATATAAAACCTACATGGATTTTAAGTTAAATAAAACTTAAACTCTATGTAGGTTTTATTTTTTTACATTTTATAGCACATAGGAAATTATATTCATTCACAACCACGCAATAAGATTTTTGTTATAAATTTAGAAACTGTTCAATATACTTTAATAAGAAATGTATGCAGGAGGGAATAAGAATGAACATTTATGAGGATATAGCAAAAAGAACTCAAGGTGATATATATATAGGGGTTGTTGGCCCTGTTAGAACAGGAAAATCAACATTTATAAGAAAGTTTATGGAAACGCTAGTTCTACCTAATATAGACAATGAATTCAAAAGAGATAGAACTAGAGATGAAATACCTCAAAGTGGCTCAGGCAAAACTATCATGACTGTTGAACCTAAGTTTGTACCTGCAGATGGTGTAGTTATTGAATTAAAAGACGCTGTTTCTCTAAAAGTCAGAATGGTCGACTGTGTGGGATACATAGTTGATGGGGCATTAGGACACGAAGAAAACGGCAAACAAAGATTAGTATCTACGCCATGGTCAAAAGACGCTATGACTTTTGAGGAAGCTGCAGAAATAGGCACAAAAAAGGTTATAAGAGATCACTCTACAATAGGAGTAGTAGTTATAACTGATGGAAGTGTAACTGGTATAGAAAGAGGCAACTATATCGAAGCTGAAGAAAGAGTAATAGATGAGTTAAAATCAATCCAAAAACCATTTGTAGTAGTTTTAAACAGCATGACTCCAAAAGAAGAAAAAACAGAACTTCTAAGAAAAGAATTGGAAGAAAAATATGAAGTACCTATATTGCCAGTAAATGTGGAAGAAATGAATGAATCTGATATAGAAAATATCTTAGAAACAGTATTATATGACTTCCCAGTAAATGAAATAAGAATAAATATTTCTAAATGGGTAGAAGGATTAGAAAAAAATCATTGGATAAAACAAAGTATAATAGCTACATTAAAAGAATGTATAGCTAGTTTACAAAAAATTAGAGATATTGATGATATTATAAATGGATTTAAAGAATTAGAATTTTTAGAAGGCGTAAATGTAGATAGTGTAGAACTTGGTGAAGGAGTAATAAATATTCAATTAGCTACAAAACAAGAATTGTTCTATACAGTATTAGAAGAAAAGAGTGGATTTAAGATTGAAGGGGATAGTCAATTATTGAATTTAGTTACGACTTTATCTAAAGTAAAACGAGAATACGACAAGATAGAAGTTGCATTAAATGATGCTAAAACTTTTGGATATGGAGTTGTAGCACCATCACTTAGTGAACTTAGCTTGGAAGAGCCTGAAATTATAAAACAAGGAAAACAATATGGAGTTAAGTTAAAAGCAAATGCACCATCACTTCACATTATAAAAGCAGATATCTCTACAGAAGTATCTCCAATTGTAGGAAATCAAGATCAAGGTGAAGAAATGGTTAAATATCTTCTAAATGAATTTGAACAAAATCCTAGTGAATTATGGGAATCAAATATGTTTGGTAAGTCATTAAATGATTTAGTAAAAGAACAGCTACAAAGTAAGTTGTATATGATGCCAGATGAAATTAGATTTAAAATCCAAAAAACACTACAAAAAATTATAAATGAAGGCAGCAATAATATAATAACAATTATTCTTTAAATTATATTATTAATAAGAATATGTTGTTATAATTTGCTCCTTGAAAAATATATATTTTGAAATTTCCTTAGAATGTTTAAGGAAATTTTTTTTGCGTTAATACCTCTAAAG
>CALEBD010000029.1 GCA_937944945.1 uncultured Clostridium sp.
TTAACACATTATATAACCATATATATGCAAAAGAGATTATACTCTCGTATAATCTCCATTTATTTTTATCTTATTTTTTTTTATTCATCAATTAACTTTTCATTTAAAATTTTGATATGAGTTCCCTTCATACCTAATGATCTAGATTCTATAACACCTGCACTCTCGAATTTTCTTAAAGCATTTACTATTACTGATCTTGTTATTCCAACTCTATCAGCTATTTTACTAGCTACTAATAGACCTTCATTTCCGTTTAATTCATTAAATATATGCTCTACAGCTTCAAGTTCAGAGTAAGAAAGCGTACCTATTGCCATTTGAACTACAGCTTTTTTACGCATTTCAACTTCTAATTCTTCACTTAAAGATTTTAATATTTCCATACCTATTACAGTAGCACTGTATTCTGATATAACTAAGTCATCATCGTTAAACACTTTGTCATATCTAGATAATACTAGTGATCCTAATCTTTGTCCACTTCCAAGTATAGGAACTATTGTAAGATATTTTTCACTTCTACTATGTTCATCTGGGAATAATTGAACTAATTTTTCTCCAGTTAAGTTATCTAGTGTTTCTGATATTTTAAGTAAGCTTTCGTTGTATTCAGTTGGGAATCTTTTTTGTTTAGTATCTTCATCTATTACAACTGAACTATCTTGTATATCTGTTAAATGTAATCCTAATACTTTCCCCTTTGTATTTAAAACATAAACATTGGCATCTAAAACTTCGCCTAATGTTTCTGCTAATCTGTCAAAAGATACTTTGCTTCCGCTGCTAGTTTGTAGAGTTTTATTAATTCTTCTCGTTTTTTGTAGTACTTCGCTTGCCATTTAATCCTCTCCTTAATTTAAGTCAATCTAAATATAAATCAAAATATAATAATGTTCATAATAACATTTATACAATGTAATCTTAACATATTTCTGTAATCAATTCAATAATATAATTAAATATTTCAAATTTTCACTCATTTTAGCAATATGATTGTTTGATAATACCTCTATTCTTCTTCAACAATACGTTCATGTTTACAATCCTTATTTGAACATACTATTTTAGTACCAGATTTAGAGTATTTCTCATACATATAAGATCCACATTCTTCACAAGGTTCTTCTACAGGTTTGTTCCAAGCGACAAAATCACACTCAGGATAGTTTGAACATCCGTAAAATACCTTTTTCTTTTTACTTTTTCTCATTATAATGTCCCCTTCTTTACATTTTGGACATTTAACACCTATTTTATTTACTATAGGTTTTGTATTTTTACATTCAGGATAATTTTTGCAAGCCATAAACTTTCCAAATCTACCGTATTTTATTACCATATTTGAGCCACAAAGTTCACAAATCTCGTCAGTTTCTTCATCCATATTTACTTTTTCTATATTTTCTAAGGCTGTTTTAATCGCTTCTTCTAGTGGTGAATAAAATTCCTCAACTACGTGTTTCCACTCAGCATTGCCTTCTTCAATTTGGTCTAACTGTGATTCCATATCAGCTGTAAAGTCAACTTCCATAAATTTGTGGAAATTCTCATCTAGTATTTTTGTCACTATTATACCTAACTCTGTTGGAAGTAAGCTTGTACCTTCCTTTTCAACATATTCTCTATTTAGTATAGTTGTTATTGTAGGTGCATAAGTACTTGGTCTTCCTATTCCAAGCTCCTCTAAAGTTTTTACTAAACTAGCTTCAGTATATCTTGGTGGAGGAGATGTAAAGTGTTGTTGAGGGTCTTGTTTTTGTATTTTTAAACTCTCTCCTTCACTTAAACTTGGAAGTATTTTATCTTCTCTATCTGTAAAATTATAAATTTTCGTATATCCGTCAAATTTAAGTTTAGACCCATTAGCTTTAAATACTAGATTTTCAATATTACATTCTACATTTAATACATCAAATATAGAATCTTCCATTTGACTTGCAACAAATCTTCTCCAAATTAAATTGTATAATTTATATTGATCTTTGCTTAAAGAATCTTTGATACTATCTGGAGTTCTCTCTACAGAAGTAGGTCTTATAGCCTCATGGGCATCTTGAACTTTCTTTTCTTTTTTGCCTTTACTGTCTTTTGTGTGGTCTTTGTAGTAGTTTTGACCTATTGAATCTACTATATAATCTTTTGCTTTTTCTCTCGCTTCTTCAGATATTCTCTTAGAGTCTGTTCTTATATAAGATATAAGACCTACTGTGCCTTCTCCCTTTATATCTATACCTTCATAAAGTTCTTGGGCAACCATCATAGTCTTTTTAGTCGTAAAGTTTAGTTTATTTGCAGCATCTTGTTGAAGCACACTTGTTGTAAATGGCTTTGGAGCTGATTTTCTACGACTTTTAGATTCTATTTTGCTTACAGTCAATTCTGTGTTGTTTATAATATCTAATATTTTATTTACTTGAGCTTCATTTTCTAAATCTATTTTCTTGCCGTCTTCTCCATAGAATTTTAATGTAAATTCTTCTCCGTCTTTATTTAAGACAACTAATTCTATAGTCCAATATTCTTTAGGTATAAAAGATTTAATTTCTTCTTCTCTTTCACATATTAATTTAGTTGTGACAGATTGAACTCTACCTGCACTTAAACCTTTTCTCACCTTTTGCCATAATATAGGACTTATTTGATATCCTAGTAATCTATCTAAAACCCTTCTCGCTTGTTGTGCATCTACTAAGTTTAAGTCTATATTTCTAGGATTTTTTATTGCATTTTTAATAGCGCCTTTTGTTATTTCATTAAATTCTATCCTACATTTTTCATCTTCATCTATATTTAAAATATAAGATAAGTGCCATGATATAGCTTCCCCTTCTCTATCAGGGTCGGTAGCTAGATAAACTTTTTTAGCTTTTTTAGCTTCCTTTTTTAGCTCTTTAATCACATCACCCTTACCTCTTATATTTATATATTTTGGTTCAAAATTATTTTCTATATCAACACCTAGTTGGCTCTTTGGTAGGTCTCTTACATGTCCTACTGAAGCCTTAACTGTGTAGTGACTTTTTCCCAAAAACTTTTCTATTGTTTTAGCCTTAGCTGGCGATTCGACAATTACTAATGCTTTCGCCATGTTTTT
>CALEBD010000030.1 GCA_937944945.1 uncultured Clostridium sp.
AGAAGTGACGTGGCTATGACTGGTGAAATAACTCTTAGAGGTAGAGTAATGGTTGTAGGTGGAGTTAAAGAAAAGGTACTTGCAGCACATAGAGCAGGAATCAAAAAGGTATTACTTCCAAAAGATTGTGAAGCTCAATTAGATGAAATACCACAAAACGTAAAAGATCAAATGGAATTTGTATTAGTTAAACATTTAGACGAGGTATTAGAGCATGCTCTAGTAAAAGATGGTGACAGAAATGAAAATTAGAAGTACAGAAATAAAAATGAGTGCAACAAAAAGACATCAATATCCAGCAGAGGGACTACCAGAAATAGCATTAGTTGGTAGATCTAACGTTGGGAAATCTTCTTGTGTAAATGCACTATTAAATAGAAGAAACTTTGCTAGAACTAGTCAGACTCCAGGGAAAACTAGAACTATAAACTTCTATTTAATAAACAATGAATTCTATTTTGTTGACCTTCCAGGATACGGATATGCAAAGGTTGCAAAATCAGAAAAAGACAAATGGGGAAATATAATGGAAACTTATCTAGGAGATAGAGAAGAATTATGTGCTATTTTCTTATTAGTTGATATTAGACATGAACCAACAAATGATGACGTTATGATGTATGAATGGATAAAACACTTTGGATATGAATGTGTTGTAATAGCTACAAAAGCAGATAAAATATCTAGAGGGCAATACCAAAAACACATGAGCGTAATAAGAAAGAAATTACAATTAGAAAAAGAAGAAAAAATAATTCCTATATCTTCAAGCAAGAAAACTGGTGTAGAAGATGTTTGGAACCAAATAGTTAATCAATATAATAAACATGGATATGAAGTAACAGTAGACTAATTTTGACTACTACTTATATTTATTAGTTGATTATAACAATAGAATCTTAATGTATTTTAAACCTATGATGAAATTATTTGAAAAATTTTCGTCATAGGTTTATTTTTTTGTAACAAAAATCAAACTAAATAAATATCTTAATATAGAATTTTTTTTAGGGGGGCTGTTTATGACAGGCAAAATAAGAAAGATGTTTCCAGGGGGAAATACAGCGAATGGATTTTATTCATTTTTTGATTATATAATACCACAAGATGTAAATAGAATTTTTTGCTTAAAAGGTGGTCCAGGCGTTGGAAAATCATCTTTTATGAAAAAAATATCTAAGGAATTTAATAAGATGGGATATGATGTAGAGCTACATTATTGTTCATCTGACCCTAGCTCATTAGACGGAATAGTAATAAAAGAACTCAATGTTGTTATGATAGATGCGACTGCACCTCATACTGTAGATCCTAAAACACCTGGTGCTATTGATGAGATATTAAATTTTGGCGAGTTTTGGGATGTAGAAAAAATAGAAGAAAATAGAGATAAAATAAAAGCTTGTAATGAAGATATAAGTGAATGTTTCCAAAGAGCATTTAGATTTTTAAAATCAGCAGAACCTATTTATATAGAGGTAGAATCAAAAATTTCAAAGTGCATAGACTTATCAAAATTAAGTAAAGTAACAGATGAATTTCTTGAAAAAATATTTGCTGATGTAGAATTTAGCGGTAAGAAAGCATATGTAAGACATTTATTTGGTTCAGCAATAACGCCAATAGGATATTTAGATTATTCAGATAGTCTTTTTGATGGAGTTGAAAATATATATTATCTAGAAGGAGAAATAGGAAGCGGAAAAACTACATTATTAGAGGCTGTTTATACTAGAGCACAACAAAAAGGATTAGATGTTGAAGTTTATCATTTTCCATTGATAATAGATAAATTGCAAGCTGTATATATTCCAGCTTTAGATTTAGCTATTACGACTAGTGCTAGATTTAAGGATAAAAAGGAAATTGACTTAAATACATGTATAGATGAAGATAAATTAAAGAAATATATAGATGATGTGAAAATTGATAAAGATTTAGTTGATTATTTAATGAATAACGCTATTTCGAACTTGAAACGAGCTAAATTTAACCATGATATAGTTGAAGATTATTATGTACCTGCTATGGATTTTAATAAAGTGGAATTATTAAAAGATGAAATTATAAATCGAATATTAAAATATAAAAAATAGAAACGGACAGATTTGCAAAAAGGGACCTTTGGGTTCCTTTTTGTTTTGTATTATTAATAAATTATAAGTATATACTTGTGAGAAAGCTGCATTTTATAAGATATTTTCAATTCAGTATAAATTAAAGTAATAAATTTCCAAAATAATGAATACAATGTATTTTTCTAGTACATAATCCAATTAATAAATTTAGAAATGAGGAGTGAAGCTATTGATATCAAGTAATTTATTATCTATTATTCCAGAAAAAATATCAAGAAAATATAAAGTAATACCGATAGAATTAAATGGAGATACCTTAGTAGTAGGTGGAAGTAGAGCTGATTTTAACACTATACAAGATTTAAATATTATAACAAGGAAAAATATTGAATTTAAACAATATCCAGAAGAACAAATAATTAAAGAAATCGAGGCAGCATACGGAAACAATATTGAAGTAGACGAAGATTATGCATATAAGATTTTTGAAACAATATTAGAAAATGCTGTGTCTAAAAATGTAAG
>CALEBD010000031.1 GCA_937944945.1 uncultured Clostridium sp.
AGGGTATTCTCTTGTAGACTCTCTAAAATACGCAATATCAGTATCAGCAGCTAATGCACTGACTAATCCAACAGGAAGTTTTAAACAAGAAGATGCAGAAAGTATTTACAAAGATATTGAAATAACAAAAATAAATATTGAAAACTAAATAAAAAGGTAAATAAATCCAAATTATAAAATCCTGTTTTATCAATTTTTAAAAGGGTATATAACAAATGTCGACAAATAGATATAGAAAGCTTTCTAAAAATTGATTTACAGGAGAAATAAAATGGAAGATAGAGTAGTATGTTCATGTTTAGATGTTACTTATAACACAATAAAAGAAGCAATAGAAAATGGTGCTAAAACTTTAGACGATATAAAAGATGAAACTGAAGCAGGTACTATATGTGGTATGTGTGAAGATGAAATACAAGAAATAATAGATGAATTAGTAAAATAATTTTTTATAAAAAGACTATGGAGATGAGTTATTCATCGTCTATAGTCTTTATTTGATTTTAATCTCATATTTTAAAGACATTTTGCAAATAATCAATATATGGGATAAAATATAGATATGTTAAAAAAATGTTTATCTACACAATAACTGGGTATATAAATAAGAAACACAATATTACGATAAATAATATAATAAGAGCGGCGATGAAGATATATTGACATAAATTATTGAAAAACTAGGAGGTAAATTAATGAGCAATGTATTTGAAGTAAAAAAGGATATCTATTATACAGGAGTTTTGGATAAAGAACTAGAGGTATTCGATATAATAATGGAGACTGAGTTTGGAACAACTTACAATTCATATCTTATAAAAGATGAAAAAACAGTTTTAATAGATACTGTAAAATCAACTTTTAAAGATCTATTCTTTGAAAAAATAGAACAAGTAACACCAATCGAAGATATAGACTACATAGTAGTTCACCATACTGAGCCTGACCATGCGAGTAGTTTATCATATATATTAGACAGAAATCCAGATGCAGTAGTTTATTGTACTACAGCAGCTAAAAACTACTTAACTAGCCAATTAAACAGAGACTTTAAATTTAAAACAATAAAAGATGGAGAAGTTTTAAATATAGGTAAAAGAAACTTAAGATTTATAACTGCGCCAATGCTTCACTGGGCAGATACTATGTTCACTTATGTAGAAGAAGACAAAGTATTATTCACTTGTGATGCTTTTGGATGTCACTATGGTGATTTTGATGCAGAATGTGTTGCAAATAACAAAGACTATATAAAAGCATCAAAAGTTTACTATGACTGTATAGTTAAACCATTTGCACAATACGTATTAGACGGTGTAGACAAAGTTGTAGGCTTAGGTATTGATTTTGACACTATCTTAACTTCACATGGTCCAATATTATCAAAAGAACCTATGGAACAAGTAAAAAGATATGTACAGTGGTCACAAGAAGCTGTAGACGCTACTAATAAAGACAAAGTTAGTATATTCTACTTATCAGCTTATGGAAATACTAAAAAAATGGCGGAAAAAATTGCGGAAGGTGCTAAATCTGAAGGAGTAGAAGTAGGTCTTTACGATTTAGAACAATTAACTCACGAAGAAATGCACGACAAATTCTTAGAATCAAAAGTAGTTGTATTAGGTTCACCAACAATAAACAGAACAATGGTTAAACCTATGTGGGACTTATTCTCTAATGTAGATCCAATGGCTAACAGAGGAACATTAGCAGGTGTATTTGGTTCTTATGGATGGAGTGGTGAAGGTATCACAATGGCAGAAAATACATTAAAATCAATGAACTTCAAAATGCCAGTTGAAACAGTTAAGAAAAAATTCTTCCCAGATGAAGCAACTTTAGAAGCTTGTGTAGAAGCTGGTAAAGAATATGCTAAATTAATAAAATAAGACACCAATATTAATAAAATATTTAACATAAATAATACCAATATAAAAAATAGCATGTAATATATACATGCTATTTTTTTAATTCTAAGGAAATTATATATTATTCGTTTGTTGCAAGAGCTACATAAACTCTTTGTGATAACTCATCATCTAGCATGTATAATGCATGAGGATTATCAGCACATCTTTTTACCTTTTTAAGTAAAGTTGTGAAATTATCTTCTTCTTCAACTTGTTCATCGACAAACCAATTTAAAAAACTAATAGTTGCATGTTCTTTTTCAGAAACGGCTATATCCATTATGTTATATATTTTTCTTGTTACTAATTCTTCATGAGCTAAACCAGTTTCAAATACTTCTATAATATCAGTATAAGTTTCTTTTGGTTTATCTATTTGGCCAAGGACTACAGTGCCACCTTTTTGGAATACATAATCATAAAATTTCATTGCATGATCGATTTCTTCTTGTGCTTGTACTCTAAAGAAGTTAGCAAAACCACTTAAATCTATAGATTCACAATAAGCAGCCATAGCTAAGTAAGTATAAGAAGAATAAAATTCAAAAGTAACTTGATCATTAATAACTTTTTCTAAATCTTTACTCAACATAAATTTGCCCCCTTAAAAATAAGATATAATTATATTTTAT
>CALEBD010000032.1 GCA_937944945.1 uncultured Clostridium sp.
TTAAGTTCTGCAAAAATAATAGGTGAAAATGATGATGTTATTAGAATAATGAGTATTCACAAGAGTAAAGGACTTGAATTTCCAATTGTATTTTTGGTAAATACAAATAAACAATTCAATGAACAAGATATAAGAAAAAATCCGGTTCTATTGCATCAAGACCTAGGAATAGGTGCTAAATATATTAATTACAATGCACAAGTTCAATATGATACTTTAACAAGAGAAGCAATAAAAAATGTTATTAGAAATGAAAATATCTCGGAAGAAATGAGGATTTTGTATGTTGCTTTAACAAGAGCAAAAGAAAAATTAATAATAACAGGAATTTCTAAAGATTATTCAAAACAATTAGAAGATATTGAACAACAAAAAAATATTTATGCAAGAAAAAATGGAAAAATAAAAATAAAAAAGAACCCCTACAACAGAGATCCTTTACTTAGAGTAATATTTATCATTCATAAGATAAGACAAAGTAAACAAGCTATTAGAGAAGTTTACATTTTCGACTTTCACATCATCAGGTACATTTATATCAGTAGCGGAGAAGTTCCAAATACCTTTTATCCCGGCGTCGACTAAAATATCTGTCATCTCTTGGACGCAGTGTTTTCTAACACATAATATCCCGATATTTATATTGTTGTTTTTAATAAAATCTTTCAAATTATCTAAGTCGATTATCTCGATTTCGTTTATTTTCATTCCGATAAGTTTTGGATTTATATCAAACAATGCTTTTATAGTAAATCCGACTTGTGAAAATCCGTCATAATTCGCTAGGGTTTGACCTAGATTTCCCGCACCTACAACTACCATATTATGTACTTTATTAATTCCCAAAAAATCGCCAATTTCTTTTTTTAAAGTTTGAACTTGGTATCCATGCCCCTGGCGTCCAAACTCCCCAATTGTGTTAAAATCCTGTCTAATTAGAGAAGGGCTAATATTCATCATTTTGCCTAAAGTATATGATGAAATCACCTGGATATTTTTTAAATCTAATTCGTCAATGTATCTATAATACTTGGTTAACCTTCTAATCGTGGTACTTGATAAAGTTTTGTCTTTTCTCATTCATATTACCTCACTATAATAAAAAATAATAAATCTTACTTATATTGTATATCAACATTGTTAAAAAAAACAATAACAATATATAAATTGAAGTATTAAAAGCATAATGGATGAAATATTGATTTATAAGGAATATTTTATATGTATGGGCAAATATATTATACTACAAGGATAATTAGCAATTTCAAAAGAAGAATGTAATATTAAAGGGGGAATATGTATGAATTTGAGTTTTGAAAAATTATCTATGGAACATAAATATCCTGTAATGGAGATTTACAACTACTATATTGAGCATACATTTGCAGCCTTTCCAGGAAATAAACTGCCTAGTAATTTTTATGAAAAGATCTTAGACGATATAAAAGACTATCCAGCATATGCAGTCAAATTAGATGATAAAGTAGTGGGCTTTTGTTACTTATGTTCTTACAAAAACTACAAGACACTTAAAGAAACAGCAGAAGTGATTTGTTATCTTTCATATGATGCAAAAGGAAAGGGCATAGGATATCACTGCTTAAAAAGACTAGAAGATGATGCAAAGGAAATGGGAATTAAGAATTTAATCGCACTTCTTTCTACAAAAAATAAAATAAGTACAAAGTTTTATTATAAATACGGCTTTAAATCTTGCGGTATAATCCAAGATATCGTGAAAAAATTTGATACTGTATTTGGAATAATTATTTTGAAAAAGACTTTATCATAAAATTAAAGCAAAAAAGAAAAGTAAAAGTGAAAGTCATAAGAAAAAGTTATATATCTGTAAAGTTATAAACATAAAATCAAAATTAAACTTAAAGGAATTTGTGTTATGAGTTTTTCTATATCATTTATAAATAAAAAGAGAATAAATAAAAAGAGGTTGTCACAATTATTGCGACAACCTTTATTTTTATATTAAGCAGCAACTTCTTCTTTATCGTTTCCACGAACTACGTCAGCAGTTACTATTTTGTAATTTTTGAATATTGCATATCCTATAAATCCACCTAATATACTTACTAAAGCACAACCAGCAGCAGCTATTAATACTTTTATTGCTGGGTTATAAGCGAACATTACAGCAAGACCAGCTATTGGAGTAGCAGTTCCTGGTGAGTTGTTTACAAGTCCCATAGAAGCTATTATTACACCTGACATAGCCCCACCTATGAAGTTAGTAACATATACAGGTATTGGATTTGCTGATATTAAGTCAGCTTGAGTTAATGGTTCTATTGCAACAGCTATGTTGTCTTTTTTAGAACCGAATTTCATTTTGCTAAAGAACACGAAGTTCATGAATGAAGAACCGAATACTGATAAAGCACCTATTGCCATTGGAGCACCAGTAAGTCCTATCATAGCAGTTAAAGCCATTGAACTAAGTGGAGCAGTAGCAACTACTGTTATTAATCCACCAAGGATTATACCCATTATTATTGGAGAAGCAGTTGAAGCCTCTATTAAAACTGTTCCTACAGTATTTAAAACACCATTTACAACTGGGCTAGTAACATCTCCTATGAAGTAAGTTAAAGGAGCAGCAACTAATATTATAACTATTAAGTCAAGACCAGCTGGAACTTTTTCTTCTAAGAATTTAATAACAAATGATGCTATGTAACCAGCTATGAAACCTGGTAATATTTTGAAGTTTAAGCAAGTTAAACCTACTAACACAGCATAAACTGGAGAAACTCCAAGAGCTAATGGAACTAAAGTTGCAGCAGCAACCCCACCTAACGAACCGTTTGCATTACCAACATTTTGTAAAAATTCTATACCTAAAACATCTCCAAAGAATGATAAGTGGAACGCTTCCACTAAGAACGACGCACATGCAGCGTTTGCAAGACCACCCATAGCCTTCATACCTTGTGGCGCCTTATAACTAAATAATGTAAATAAAGCAAGTACTACTAGTAATAACGCAGTACCCATTAAAATATTCATCATAATATGATACCTCCAAAATTTTTCTATAATATCCTTTTTGTTTTCCTCGGAACTGTTTTCCTTAAATCTGAAATAACTTTTTCCTTAAATCAAGAATCCTTTTCTTGAAAGTGGTTTCCTTCCAGTTGTTAGGGGATTTCCCGAGGACAATTATGATTATATGTTAAAAAAATAATTTTGTAAATACTTTTTTCGACATGAAATGATAACTTTTTCCTGGTAATATTTTTAAATTATTTAAAATCTAAGTAATATCAATGGATTGAGCATTGTTCGTAACCACACGATGATTAAGAAAAAAATGAAATAAATTCCGGCTTTATCATTCGATACGTTTAAAAATATAGACAAAATGTATAAAAAGATGATTCAACACAACCCAAAATATTCTATAAATGCTACTAAATGTAAAACTATGTTAG
>CALEBD010000033.1 GCA_937944945.1 uncultured Clostridium sp.
GAAGGAGCAAGAACTGTAGAAGACCTTAGAAGAATGACTGATTTAGTTATCGAAAACGAAGAAGAAGCAACAGAAATGCAAAGAATATTAAAAAATGCTTGTGGATGCAACAACGTATCTGTTGAAGAAGTTGCAAGAGCAGTTAGAAATGGAGCAGACACAGTAGAAAAAGTTACTGCAGCTACTGGTGCTGGAGCAAATTGCGACAAATGTAAAGGTGGCGTGCTTCAAAGTATAATAAAAAATAGAGGATAATAAATAATTTTATTTATCAAAAAGCTACTAGACAATTAATCTAGTAGCTTTTCAATTTATGGATAATATTATTTTATAAATTATTTTTCAGAATCAAGTAGAGAACCTAAAGATTCAAGTTCTTTTATTGCTGATTCATTGTTAGCTAAATCATCAGTTTGAGTTGCTGAGTAAGCATTGTAGAATAGAAGATCCCATGATAAATATCCAGAGATACAATCGAATTGACCTTTGATTAATTCGTATTGCTTATCATTAGTTTCTGCACCACCAACTACTATGATACCTGCTTTTTTATTTTTAAGGTATGCACCTTTACAATAAC
The DNA here is from genome assembly GCA_937944945.1 of uncultured Clostridium sp. Classification (GTDB taxonomy): domain Bacteria; phylum Bacillota; class Clostridia; order Peptostreptococcales; family Peptostreptococcaceae; genus Intestinibacter. Next base: position 581 of record CALEBD010000033.1, read on the forward strand.
ATTTATCTATTACCATTTTCAGTTGAGCAGTTATTCCCCACCAATATACAGGTGTAGCAAATACAAGTAAATCAGCATCAACAATTTTATCTACTATCATGTTAGAGTCGTCTTTTGCAACACATCCTTTGTAACATTGACAGGCTCTACAACCAGTACAAGGAGATACATCTAGTTTGTAAGTATCTACAACCTCAACTTCATGTTCACAACTAACTCCTTTAACAAATGAATTGATTGCAGTTAAAGTGTTCCCTTTTCTTGGACTTCCGTTTAATACTAATATTTTCATAATGATAACACTCCTTTTTTTATTTTAAATAAAATTAAGCAACCTATATTATTTTCACTTTATTATATCCAGTTTACAACAGCATCTTTTCTTGGAACTGTTCTTTGGTATTTAACATTAGGATATCCTATTACTAGACATGATAATAATTCATCAGAACTATCTAAACCAAGTAAATCTAGGATAGGTTGATTATCTTTTGCAGCAACTATTGAGAAACCACTGAAGAAAGTACCAAGACCTAATGCATTAGTTATAAGTTCCATATTTGAAGAAGCTAAACCAGCATTTACGTTATTTGGAGAAGCTACAAATATGGCAACTGGTGCATTGAAGAATATTTTATCATTTTTAACTGGGTCTTGTTTGTACATTTCATAAGAAGCAACCCACATTCTTGCATATCTTTCTAAATGAGCAGTTTGAGGTGTTAAATTAGCTAAAATTGCTTCACCTTTTATTTTTAAACTTTCATAAACTAAATCCCTAAGTTCATCAAGTTTTTCTCTAACCACTACATAAGATACATCTTGACTGTTTGTTGAAGTTTGAGTAAATCTTCCTGCTTCGATTATCTTTTCTATCTTTTCTTGTTCAACTTCTTTATCTTTGAATCTTCTTACACTTCTTCTGAATTTTATGAAGTTAAGTAAGTTGTCAGCTTCAACTGTGAAACTGTCATTATCATAAGGAATAACATCTTCCATGTTGTAATCATCAGTTGATACAGCCTCTACTGGACAGATAGCTATACAGTGACCGCATTTGAAACATCTTTCATTATTTATTTCAGCCTTGTTATCTACTAAAGATATAGTAGAAACTGGACAATCTTTCACACATTGTGAACAGCCAATACATTTTTCTTTATTTACGCTAAACATTACATTTCTCCTTCTTAATACAATAATTAATTTGACATTTATATAGAAAAAATTTATACTTTTTCCTGTTATTAAATATATTGAATAATACAATAATAGGATTATAGCACCATTTGACGAATTGTGTCTAATTGAAAATATTCATAAATATATAACCAAAAGTTATTGGTTTTTAATAAAGAGGAGATAATCATGAATTTACAACAACTAGAGTATTTTAAAATAATAGCGGAAACAAAGAATTTCACAACAGCATCAGAAATATTATCAGTTACCCAACCAGCACTAAGTAAAGCAATATCTAAATTAGAAGAAGAACTAGATGTTAAGCTTTTTCAAAGGGAAGGAAGAAATATCAAGATTACAGAGTATGGAGATGTTTTCTTAAAATATGCTAAAGGAGCTTTGAGTGAAGTTGAAAAAGGTAAACTTAAATTAAAAGAGATGAAAAACAACAGCGATACAATTATTTCAATATCCTCAACGGCTTGTATTGGGGCAATTTTTATACCTTTTTTAATAAGCGGATTTTTTAATAATAATTCTAAGGTGAAGTTTAATATAGATAATCAAAATACAGATGAAATTTTGAAAGGAATCAAAAACAACCATATAGATTTCGGATTTATAAGTAATATAAGTGATTTAGGCAAATACTCTAACATAGAGGCTACTTTAGTGAAAAAGGAAGAATATGTTTTAATTGTTCCTAAAAACCACCACCTAGCCAACAAGGAAGAAGTATATCTTAGTGAGCTGAAAAATGAGTATTTTATAGCATATAATGATAAATGCTCTGATTTGGAGAAATGTTATTCTGATTTTATAGGATATACACCGAAAATTTATGCAGAACCTAGCGAGGCAATGATACTTTCCGGTCTTGTCGAAGCAGGGGCAGGAATTGCGATAATTTTAAACACGCCACTTATTAATACTAATAAGATTTCTGTTATAAAGATAAAAGATCAGATTGATGATAAGAGTATTTATATGGTGTGGAATAAAAATATTATTCATAATAAGAATAAAACAGAGTTTAAGAATTATGCTTTGAATATGAATAAAAGATAAAATTTTATAGAGATAGAAAAACCACATCTTTTTAGATATGGTTTTTCTATCTGAGGTAAATTAATCAGCAATTTGAAGTTCTTCCTTAACACATTTTTTCCAAAGTACCAAACCTATTATAGTAGAAACTATTCCACCGATAGTTGGTATTAAAAATATTCCGTAAACTCCCATAAGTTTTGTTAAAACAACAATCATCACTAATGGAAGTACAACTGATTCTGCAAGCATTATTATCATAGATTCAGTAGCTTTTTCAAATCCAGTTAAAAAGCATCCAACAGTCATCGAAAACCAACTAAATAAATATGATGGGGCACTTAATAATAATGCGATTTTGCTCATTTGTATAATTTCTATATCTGATTTTGAAGAGAATAATCCAACTAAAAAATCAGGGAAGACAAACATTATAATCGTAGTTATAGCCGATATAGCTAACGAAACAACACAAGTTATTTTGAAAAACTCAGTTATACGTTCATAGTTTTTGGCTCCATAATTATAACTAATAACTGGCTCTATTGAACCGATTATACCAAATAATAATGGTGATAGTAATGAGTCTATATACATGATAATTGAATATGCAGCAACAGCTACTGAACCACCATAATGAAGAAGAACTGCATTAGTAATAATTGATATAATAGATCCTGATATATTGCCTAAAAAGTCAGAACTTCCATTGTATAGAATTTGAGTTATTTCCTTCATATTTATTTTAGGTTTTGTAAATCTCAATACAACCTTTTTCATAATAAAAGGATATAAGAAAATTATAGCTCCAAAAGCCATACTTAAAGCACTCGCAATTGCAGCGTATTCTATTCCTAGTTTGAAATATCCTATCAAAATAGCATCTAATATAATATTAAGCACTGATACCGCTATATTCACCCACATACTCATATTAGCTTTACCACATATTCTTAGATAATTATCCAAGGCAAAAAATGGAGCAATAATAGGAAGACCTAAAATAAATGGATAAGCAAATTTATATGATAAATACGCAAGCTCACTATCTTTAATTAGAATATATATAATATCTTTTGCAAAAAATAAACTCAATATCATAAAAATAATATTAATGATAGTTGTGAGTAAAAGTGCAACCGAGAAAATATTGCTAGCTTCTTTTTCCTCTTTTTCTCCTAACTTAATGCCCATTTTTACAGATGCACCGACAGCAATCATGTCACCAACTGCAAATACTATTATTATAATTGGGAATACAAGATTTATCGCAGCCAAAGCTTTGCTACCTATAATTTTTCCAACAAACATTCCGTCAGCCATCATATAAATAGATGAAAATAACATACTAACTAAGCTTGGAACTGCTAATTTTACAAATAGTTTTTTTGGAGGGGCTACCCCAAAAAGTTCTTGATTCATAAACTTTCTCCTTTAAAATTTTATTAATTTAGTTTTTGACATAAATATGATAAAAAACTATAATCAGTATAAAGTATGCCATAATGGGAGAGTCAAGGAGGTTTTATGAAAAATAATTTGCTAACAATAGGAGAGTTTTCAAAAAGAACTGGGTGCAGTATTAAATTACTAAGATATTACGACTCAATTGGTCTTTTGAAACCAGTATATATTGATCAAAACACTAATTATAGATATTACAATTTTGAACAAACTAGAATGGCTGAGTTGATACAAATATGTGTTAACTTGTCGATTCCTTTAAAAGAAGTAAAAGACTTGGCTTTTATAGATGACAAGGTAGATTATAAGAATGTAATTGAGTATGGAAAGAAGATAACAAAAGAGAGGATAACTCAGTTTAATGAGGATTTAGAGTTTTTAAATTTGCTGCAAGAATATATCGAAAGAGTAGACAGTTATGATGACAAAGAGCAAAAAGAATTTGATTTAAGAGAAAAATACTACTACACATCACCTTTATATGAAGATGAGATGAATGACGAGTATTATAAATTATTGGATAGATTGTTTGAAGAAGGTTTTAGCCAAGATTTATATATTGAACATGACTATGGAGTAATTATAAATATAAAAGATAATATAACTACTAAATTTGTTGCATATGAAGTTGATAAAAGACACTCTAATCTTGAAAATGTAGTTAAAATTGAAGAAGGAAGGTTCTTGTGTAAGAAGACTAACGAGTTTAATTTTGATAAGATTTGTGAGATGTTTTCATGTGTCAATTCAAACGACAAGACTATTATCATAAGCCCTGGGTATAGTTATGATTTTTCAAGCCCATATTTTGAGGTTAAGTGCAGAATAAAAAATACAAACGAGTGAGAAAATAAATAGGAATAGGAATAGGAATAGGAATTGTATAATTTAGTATAATTCCTATTTTTATGTATTTATTGATATAAATATAACAAATAATCCTTGCATAACGAGTATTTATGATATACAATACTTGTAATACGAGGTTTTGTTTTAAATTAAAACCTCGCAGTACGATGATTAGATTTTGGAGGTGAATTTGTGGAATTAAATAAGGAAATTTTAAAGGGGCATATAGATACTTTGATATTGGCGATACTTGAGAAAAAAGATTCTTATGGATTTGAAATAGCTAAAAATGTACTTGAACAAACAACCTTTGAATTAAAAGATGGAACATTATATATATCGCTAAAACGATTAGAATCTAAAGGACTAATAGAATCATACTGGCAAAGTAGCCAAGGTCCGGGGAATAGACGTAAATATTACAAAATAACAGAAGAGGGAATTCGTAATTTGGACTTAAAAGTTCAGGAATGGATTTTTGTAAAAAAAATAATGGACAAATATTTAGACGGGAGAAATTATAATGGAGAAAATAGATAAATATTTATACTTATTATATAAAGGGGACAATAGCTCGGAGGTCTTGGAGTTAAAGGAAGAACTGCGAGAACATTTAATATTATCTGCAAATGAATTTATAGAACAAGGATATACAGAAGAAGAGGCATATGATAAAGCTATCGAAAAATTTGATGGCGGTAAAGATATGTTAAATGAGTTACATAAAACGCTTAAGACAACTAAGCATAAAAATATAAAAAAAACTGAAAATATAAAATTGAAGAAGTTTAGTAGAAAGATATTGAGAAGTATATCGGCAATATGTTTAGTAATTGTTGCATTGATTATATTTCAAAGACATAAGTTAGACAGTACTGTTTTTTATGTCGAATCAAGATTAAATTCAAAATTAAATTATATAGTATCTTCAAATGAAATATATGATGTTTCAAAATATGAAGGTGAAATAAATAAGCTATTAAAAAACAAGCAATTTAAAAATGTAGTAAACCTTAGAATTTTTATGAATCCTGCAAAAGACTACAGTGGAGAAACGTTATATGAATATTCTACAGAATATAACAAAAATAATTGTCTTTTTAGTGTAGGCGGGACTGCTAATGAACTGACATCAAAAGGGGACAAAGCTTATTTTAGCGTTGAAATAAAGCATAATCCTTTAGTTAGAGATAACGACTTTTTTAGAAATATTTTAGTTATAGGTATGATTAGTTTTTGTATAGAAATTATTTTATTGTTGAGATCTGTAATATTAAAATACAAGGGTAGAGTTAGGGTAAATATGGTTTAGTTTTTGATTTTTGGCAAGGGGAATGATGAATTATATTTTAATATAGTAGTGGGATAATTATATAAAAAGGTATAAGTCAGAGTTAGAAAAAACTAGCTAAATTTTAAGTTTAGCTAGTTTTTTTAAAAATTAAATTCTTTGAAATCCCTATTGACCCTAAATCTCAACACCATACACATCCCTATATATATCCTTCTTATATTTGTCAAACTCCTTTTCACCTATCGACTCAGGATAGCTCATGATATTTAGCCTAAAAGGAGAATCACCAGGGTTTAAAGGTTGTTGTAAATAATAAAAATCATTAAAAGAAAATCCTAGTTTCTCATAGAATGAAACTCTTTTTTTAGATGTATCGCAGTTTGGAGGTTCGACTTCTAAGAAGACTTTCTTGTCACATTTATTTAAATAATTTTTGATTAATGATGTACCGACACCTTTTCCTCTCAATTTGATGTCGACAGCTAAATGTTCTACATATACAAAATCGTTAAATTCCCAAACAGCCATAAGTGCCAATACTTCATCATTTTCCTTAAATACGAAAGGGCGATAGTTACTTATAGAAAGCAAATCCTTTTGAGATGGATAATCTCTTCTTTCACTTTTGGGGAATGAATTATCTAATATATTAAAAAATGAATCAAAATCTTTTTCATTCATATCTATAAATTCTTTGATATTATGCATAATTATATCTCCTTAATAATTTATATGTTAATTATATTTTCATCTTATATTATAAATCTTCAAAAATGATTTACCAACTATAATGTATTTGTGTTTTGATATTTTTATGACTGGTTTGAAGTATATTATTCTATTTTTCAAATCAGTGAGTATAGAGTACTAGAATTTATAAATTTCATTTTCGCCTATCCATATACCTAAAATTTTAGTCCATAAGAATAGAATGAAGCTTATCTACACCAAATTATCTCACCCGCATGTTTGTCAAAGACGAGAACTTATTTTCCACAGTAGCAAAAGAAATCATCTTAAGTAGAGATGATATAGGAAAAAGAGATATAAATTCTGATGAATTTATAAAGGTTAGAAGAGAAATAATATCATTATTGAGATAAATCTAAAAAATTATAAAAATATATAAAAAGGAGAAATTAAAATGCAAGAATTAATAAAAAACGTAGAAAAAGGGAAACCAATAGATTTTGGCAGTTTAGTAAAATGTAATGAAGGTCAAATAGAAACAGTGACAATGGCACAAAAAAGCGGTGTAGGGATAACTGCTATGGCATTTGGACAAGGCGAGGGAGTAGGACCTCATGCAGCAAAAGGCGACGCAATGATATACATTCACGAAGGTGTTGCAACAGTGAAAATAGGTGACGACGTTATGGAAGCAAAAGCAGGAGAATTTTTAGTAATGCCAGCAAATATACAACATCAAGTAACTGCAAAAGAAGACATGAAGATGCTTTTAGTCGTAGTTAGAGAGGGATAGACTATGAAATATCTAAGAAATATCAAGCCTCACGAAGTTATCAAAATAACTGATATGATTAATCATTCAGGCAAATCGATAGCGAGCAAGGCTTTAATCGACAACGACCACACAGAAATAAGATTTTTCTCATTTCCAAAAGGCGAAAGTATAAGCAAGGAATATTACGAAATGGAAACGCTGTTTGTTATGTTAGAAGGCAGCGCAAAAATTGTATATAATAAAGACGACGAAAAGGTGATTAATCCTGGGGACATAATCGCTATGGAGTCTGATATAGAATATGGAGTTGAGGCTTTGACTGATGTGAAGCTGTTTAATATATTGGTTAAGGTTGATTAGTGAGAACCGTATGCATGATGATTTTGATTGTTGTGTGTACGGTTTTTTTTTGTTCAAATATACAAAAGTGTTGTGCGGTATAACGAAAAGTATAAATCGAGATTGAAAAAAACTTAACAAATAGATAGAATTAAATAAAAGATTCATAACAATATATTTTA
>CALEBD010000034.1 GCA_937944945.1 uncultured Clostridium sp.
ACAAATGCATCGAATAAACAAGTTACAAAAACCCCTAGTACTACTGGTTCTGTAACCACCAAACAGACAACCAAACCTAACATTACTAAAACTACTACTCAAAGATTATCTGAACCAACAATACCACTAGTAAACACTAGTATGGCAATAGATTGGGAGGATATTGTTACTCCAGTAAATATACCAACGTCTGCAGATGAAGCTACTAAGAAACGTGCACTTGGTAAACCAAAAAGTGGTTATTCACCAGATTGGTTATCATTGGCTCCTACAGTGTATAATACTTTACAATCATTAAGAGGACCAGAAGAAGAACCATTAGTATTAAATCCATATGCTGGTGCAGTTAGAAGTACAATGGCTAGACGTAGAATGAATATTGAACCTGCAAGATTAGCTAACAGTAGATCAAGGGCCATTTCAAATTATAACTTAGCAAATATTAATGCTAATACTGGTGCTAATTTAGCAGCAAGAACTCAAGCCGCTGTTGATGAGTATGCTTCTAATGCAAACATGTACGCCACTAAACAAAATGCTGACAATGCTTACTTAGGAGAATACGCAAATACTCTTAATAATTTAGGACAACAATTTGTACAAAGTGAAAATATGTACAACGATCTTAATGCTAGAAACAGAGCTGCTGCTAGAAACTTTGGAGCAACTGCAACTAGTCAACTTGGTAAATGGTCTCAAGTAAATAGACAAATGCAAAATCAATACAATAGGGATCAAATGACACTACCATTCTTAGCTGATTTCTTAAGTCAAGGAGTGGATAATTTATTAACAAGAACTAGAAATAGAGTTTAATATGGTAAATAGATATGATAATCCTGCACAAGCAGAGTTCATAAATACATACGTTCCAATTCCATTTGAACAATTGTATACACTTGGGAAGCAGGCAAAAGAAAACGTAGATCAAGCATTAAAAGATTATTCAACAGCTTTGGACAAATGGGCTGAATTTCAATCTCCATCCGCTGCTGACACAAAAGCATACTATGATGAAACTTATGGTAGAGCTTTGCCTGTGGCTGAAGAATTGTCTAAAAACTTAGACATGATAAAAACTGCAGAAGGTAGATCTAAGATATATTCAGCAATAAATAATGTAGATAGAGCTAAACTAAGCATGCTTCGTCAAAGTGCTGAAGGTTTAAGAGAGAGACAAAAAGTAAATCAACGTCTAATGCTAGAAGGTAAATATAATCCCTTGTGGCACGATGTTGATTTTACTGGTTATAACACACTTACTTCAGGTATTTATAATGATGTATCTCCACTAGGTTATCAATCAATAAAAGATCTTACAGATAAATATGTAAATAATCTTAAAGATAGCTATTTGGGTAGATCCAATGGTTTTATTCATACTGGTGTAACTGGGGATCAAATTAAAAAAATATTGGATGAAAATAAAAGTGGTATACTATCTACTCCTGAGGCTCAAATGCATATGCAAGTGTACTTAAAACAGAACCCTGGAGCAACCGCTGAAGATGCTGCAAATGCTTTTATGGAAAGAGCATATATAGATAATCAAGAATACATTAGAAATAATATTACAGTAGACCCATATGCAATGCAAGCTTTGAAAGAACAACAAGCTTTAAGAGT
>CALEBD010000035.1 GCA_937944945.1 uncultured Clostridium sp.
ACCTTCGTCTTTAAAACAATTACCTACATCTTTTGAGTCGTCACCTTCGTCTTTAAAACAATTACCTACATCTTTTGAGTCGTCACCTTCGTCTTTAGAACAATTATCTACATCTTTTGAGCAATCACCTTCGTCTTTAGAACAATTACCTACATCTTCTGAGCAACCACCTTCGTCTTTAGAACAATCACCTTCGTCTTTAGAGTCTGACCAAATAATTAATCTATCAAATAAATCTATCACATCACAGTACAAAGATGACGTGAGTGCTGAATTTTTACTTTCTGAGCTTATGTGGACTCTGATAAAGAAAAACAACCCAACGTTCAAAGAGCCTAATTTTAACGATTGGTCAAAGGCGTTTGATATTATTTTAAACGAAGACAACCGAAACTTCCAAGAGGTTACGGAGCTTATCAAGTGGATTTATCTAGAAAATGGATTTTGGGGTACTCATATTTTAAATCCTTGGTATTTCAGGGATTGTTATGAAAAAGTTCTAGCTAGAAAAAACTTTGAAACTTCAAAGAAAAACCTGCTTTCACAATGCAGTCTATATTCAAAACAAAGTTTATCTTCAAAACAGTTAAATCAGTATTTAAGCTCGGACTTAAGCGAGTTTGAAGATATGTAGTAAATTTAAAATCGAGGTGATTTTTATGAATTTATATGACTTAGATGCGGAAAGAAATATTTTGAGCTGTGTATTTTTAGAAAATGATGTAATTATCGAGGGCAACAGGGCCAACTTGTGCGCGGACGACTTTTTCTACACTCAACATTCAATCATCTACACATATATGAAAAAGCTATACGACACTAATATCGGAATCGATCCGGTGACTTTGAGGGCTGAGCTTGAAAAAAACGACATGCTCGAAAAGGCAGGTGGAATTTCTTATCTTGCTGGGCTGACTGCTCTCATTTCAGTTTCTGACAATGTATCGTTTCACATGAAAATTGTCAAGGATTTGGCGACAAAACGCAGCATAAAGGACCTGCTTTCAAACACTACAAAAGACATCAAAAAGCTAGATAGCAAAGACCTTCTACAGTTTTCTGACGATCTAAAAGCGACACTTTTTGACAGTGGAAATGTGGAGGATTTGATTATAGATGTGTCAACTATTGCCCCTCAAGTTGATGATGTGGGAAGTATCCAAACTGGATTTTCTGCGATTGATTCGGCGACCGGCGGCGGGCTACACTTCGGTACGCTGACTGTTTTGACAGGTAATCCCGGCTCTGGAAAAAGTACATTTTTAAATCAGATTTTGTCTAATGCTATGAGTTTGGGCTTTAATGGATTTTTATATTCTGGTGAACTTTCTTACCAGATGTCGTTGGATTGGTTTTGTAAAACTGTCGCAAATCCAAACCACCTTTCATCTTGTATTAATTCTTTTGGAAGATATACAAAAGTTACGCCAGAAGGTCGCGAGGAAATTTTAAATTGGGCAAAAGACAGGCTGTTTTACTATTCAAAAGACGCCACAGCCGACGAGATAAATTTAGTAAATGCCATTGAGTACGCTGCAATTAAGAAAAATGTAAAACTGTTTATATTAGACAACTTGATGACACTCGAATGTAGCGGTTCTGACAAATACGAAAAACAAATTATCGCCGTAAAATCACTAAAAAACTTAGCAAAAAAATACGACCTCGTCATAATCCTAGTCGCCCACTCCAACAAAAGCTCACTTTTAAATCGTGAGCCACACGTTTTTGAAATATCAGGAGCAAGCGAAATCCCAAACTTGGCGGACTACGTATTTAAAGCAACTCGCGAAAACAGCGAGCCCGAAACCTACATCCTCCTTCTAAAAAACAGAATCACAGGTATAATAAAGAAAAAACTAAAACTACAATTTGACAGCGATAGAAAGAGATTTTTCACCCAAGGAAAATCAGAACTGCAAAAAGACTACGGCTACTCCCCAAAACTAGAACAAGGAAGTTTTTTATAAACACTTAAATTCCTTATCACAAACTCGTTAAATAGAATCACAATCCCCCCAAATTTTACAATAGCAAAAGGCGTGATCCCTCACGCCTTTTTATTTAAACTTTATTCTTCAATAAAACTAAATTCTATATAATCTCCGTTTTTTAATTCTATTTCAAAATCATAGTATTTCGTCTCGTTATCGTCTTCTTCTTCTGATCCAATCTTAAATGTCCTTATGGCTCTAAACCCAATTTTGCTCGTGCTGTTTGCGTCTTTGGATAACAACAAAATTTTGTCACCAAATCTCATAATAACGTTACAATCCAGGACCAAGTGTATTGGGTTATCTCTCGAATGATACATCACTGTACATTCTCTGCCTGGACGATTCAAATCAGTTCGATATAATTCCTTATTTTCGAGTGTTTCGACAAAGCGCTCAATCCCCACTTCTTTCACAATCGCCCACCTCCTTATGTTTATATATGATAAAATAAGGAGGTTTATTACTTTGATTGTAGTTTATATTGATTACAAAAATCTTCTAAGCATATCTTGGTGCACAAAGCTCACACATTCGATTCCATATTTTATCTGCTCTACTAATTCTTCGCTGTCGAATGTATCTTCTCCATGAGCATATACAAGTTCGCCCACAACTACATTTTCGCTATTTATATAAAATTTAAATGCTTCGTATTTTTCGTTGTATTCGTTTAGAAATTCCAGTAATTCAATCGGATAATCTGAGTTTTTCCCCTTCATAAATCTATAAGTGACGACTGTAAACGGGTTGTCAGAAATCATAAATAGTCTAATTTCACAAGGATATTTCATCCCATATACATCTTGTAGTGTATAAAGACATAGTCTGTTTTCGTTATTTTCTATTATTTCAAATCTATTTAAAGTTCTCGACTCTTGCAACTCGTGGATTAATATCGGTTTTTTCTCAGCAAAATTCATAATCTCGCCCCCTAAATAAAAAATAATATAAAACTTATAAGATGTCCATTATATCATCTTTGACATTTGATACAATTCCCAAACCATCTTGCAATAGTTCGATAAATTCGTATCCACTAAAGTTATTGCCTGATCCGATATATGCTATTTTCGCCGTTATAAAATTTTGTGGTGTAATGTAGTATTTTATAACTAAGCTGTCGTTGTTGTATTTATGCAACAATCTAAGCACTAAATTTTTCTTTTTGTTGTCTTCTAATTTTGCAATAACATAATTTATTGAATTATAACAACTAGAATTCGGTATTGATATGGATACTTCATAAAAGTCCCCAGCAAACATTCTAACTGATGGTTTTAAACTTAGTCTCAACATCTTGCTGTCGTCTTGTAAAA
>CALEBD010000036.1 GCA_937944945.1 uncultured Clostridium sp.
TGCTTGGAGGGGTACCTCTAGTATCAATGAACAGTTCACTTAGAAAAATAATTGGACCATTGTTTACTTGGAAGATGTTTATATTAGTGAGTGTTGTTATATTATCAATAAAAATTTATAGACCGTTTTGTAAATACTTATGTCCATTAGGTGCTATATATGGGCTATTCAACAAATATTCTCTTTATAAATATGAAATTGATGAAGACAAATGTACAAAATGTGGATTATGTGAGAGAAAATGTGACATGAATGTCGCAGTATACAAAACTCCAAACAGTGCAGAATGTATAAGATGTGGAAAATGTATAAAGGTTTGCCCAAGAGGAGCTATAAAAACTACATTTACAAAAACAAAAGAAGCAGCTTGTAATTCAAAATGTTCTGGATGTAAGTCAAATTGTGCAAGCAAAAATTAATAAAAGCCTTTAAGTTTAAATTAAAACATAAAAAAGATATTTAATATAATATTTAAATTATAGTATACTATACTATAAAATATAATTAAAAGATGATGAGGTTGAAAAAAGTGAGCACAAAAATATTAATAGTAGAAGATGAGATAGATATAAGAGAAGGGATAAGTGAATATTTATCCGAAGTTGGATATGATGTTATGGTTGCTGAAGATGGGCAAGAAGGTATCGACTTATTCAAATCAAATGAATTTGATTTAGTTTTATTGGATATAATGCTACCAAAAATAAATGGGTTTGGTGTATTGAGCCAAATAAGAGAAATAAGCGATGTTCCTGTTATGATGCTTACTGCAATGACTGATGATTACAGTCAAATCATGAGTTTTAATGAAAAAGCCGATGATTATATAACAAAACCATTTTCGGTTGTAGTACTTCACAAAAGAATTGAAGCTTTGCAAAGACGTATCCAAGGAAGACAACAAAATAACAAATGGATTTATAAAGATGTTGAGGTGGATTTTTTAGGATTTTGTGCAAAGAAAGATAATAATCCAGTAGATTTAAAACCAAAGGAAATAAAGTTATTGGAATTATTAATTAAGCACAAAAACCAGGTGCTAACAAGAAATCAAATGTTAGATAGTCTTTGGGAAATAGACGAGGCTCCAGCTGATCGTGTTATTGATGTATATATTAAAAATCTTAGAAAAAAACTAGATTTAGATTGTATTACAACTGTAAAAGGTATTGGGTATAAGTTTGAGGATAAGTAATGAAAAAGATGAAACTATTCCAAAAAACATACCTATTTACAGTTGGGCTGATGGCAATTATCATCATAATTTCTCACACTTTGTTGTATATGCTTTTGCCGAGTTTTTATACTAATAAAAAGCAGCAAGATTTAGACAACATAAGCTATCAATTAACAGAGCAATTACAAAATAATAATTCAAATAAGAGCGATGAAATAGCTAAGAAATTTGCTGATATGCATAATATAAATATACTGTTGAGTGTAAATGGAAAAAATAAAGTATATGAAGGAATTAAAAGTTGTGATATATATATAAACCCAGATGCTTTAGATGAACAGTCGCTAGTTATCGACAATAAAACGGATTTTATAGAAGATAATAAGAAATCAAATTCAACAGAAGTTAAAAATGATTTTCTAAAAATTAGTGATTCATCATTACTTTACACTAAAAAGTTAAAGACAAAAGATAACGTAGATGCATCAATAAAAGTTGCTATGGATTTACAATATCTCCAAGAAGCGAGAAGTGTAGTATTTATGATATTACCATATTCTATCGGTATAAGTCTTATTATTTCATTATTTGCATCATATATATATACAAAAAAAATAACAAAACCAATAAAACAAATTTGTGACGTTACAAAAGAGATGCAAGTATTAAAAGAAGATGCGTATTGTGATATTAACACTGGAGATGAGATAGAGCTTTTAGCGACAAATATAAATAGTTTATATAAAAATTTATTAGATACGATTGACTCTTTGAAAGAGGAAATTGAAAATGTGAGTAAATCGGAAAAAAGCAAGGTAGACTTCTTAAGAAGTGCCTCTCACGAATTAAAAACACCTCTTATGAGCATACATATAATGCTTGAAAATATGATTTTGAATATCGGGAAGTATAAAAATCATGATGTTTATCTCCCAAAATGTCAAGAAGCTGTTGTTAATTTAAGTAGTATGGTTCAAGAGATACTAGACACATCTAGACTTAACTCTTTGAACGGCGAAAAAGAATTGAAAGAAGTAGATTTAAAAATATTGATAGAAAGTATTATTGAGCCATATAAAATTATCGCAAAATCAAAAAAAATCAATATGAACATAGATTATTCAAACTCATTAAATATAAATACTGATAAATCAATGTTAAAAAAGGCATTATCGAATATTATATCTAATGCAGTGAATTATACCGATAATGGAAAAAATATAAATATATATTTTGAAAAAAATTCATTAATAATAGAAAATGAGTGTAAACCAATAGAACAAAATCATCTAGATCATATATTCGAGGCGTTTTATAGGGCGGAATTTGACAGAAATAAAAACACTGG
>CALEBD010000037.1 GCA_937944945.1 uncultured Clostridium sp.
CAGAAATGGAACTGCGAAAAGCAGCATAAACACAGGCAGATATACCGTGGACTACCTGTTATGTGGAGACCTGCCGTATCCGGCATGGAAGAAGCGCGTATCCGCGCAAGATCTAAGAAACAGGCGTATCCGCCGATATTTTGTCTGCCGCCTAAAGCGGTCTGAAGCACGTGACTTTAGTCATGTGAGGTTCACGTGTAAAAAGACATAGTCGCCATTTTCTTTCTTGCCTTTTCCCTTCCCTATGGTCTATAATAAAAAGTACTTGTCTAAGATACGAAATTGCTGATAAAGGAGCTTTTATATGAACAAAAAGGAAATTGCCGAGATCAAAAAACTCTTCACCCCATCCCACTGTGCGATCACGCGAATCTGCGGATGCTATGTGGATGCGGAAAAGAATATTAAGACAAAATTAAAAGAAGCGTTTCTCTCTCTCGAAGAGGAAGAAATGTTTAAGTATTTTGATAAAGTAATTAAAGAACAAACTAAACAAAAAGAAAATGAAACAACCGTTTAACCTATCTCAAGAAAAAATTGATCAACTTTTTCGACATTGTATATTCGATCTAACTCCAAAAGCTATAGGTAATAAATATATGTATTATCATACTTCTGATAACGCTTATCGATATAGAATTCAATGGACTGAAAAAGATGATAGATCTTATCATTCTTATCCATGTAGCGATATTACAGAAGATCTTTTTGAATCAGATAACTTAAAATTTAGGATAATTATATATCGTACTTTTGAAGATACTGTATTTGGAGCGTATCCATGTACTAGTATTGCTCTTGAAGTATCTGATTTAGATTTTGAAGAACTTCAAAAAGTTAAATTAGAAATATATAATACATATAAGGAATTTTATAATGATTTATTAGAAAGTGCTCCTTGTGAACTTTCATCTATTGAAGCACATCCTAGAGTTATAAAACCTAATGAATAAAGAAGAGATTAAGGAATTAAAAGAGAACAAGGATATTAAGTATATTTATAAAATTCCTTGTTCTCTTTTTGAAACTGATCTTTTAGTTATCATTGGAAACATTAAAACCAAATATGATAAAGAAAAACATTGTTTATATTTTTCTTTTGAAGATTGGTTTCAAAGAACTGATTGTGGGGATCTTTTACCATATGTATGTTCTACACTTAATAAAAAAGGAAAGATAAAAGAATATCTTAATGTTTATGTAAAACCTGATTTAGTTAAGTTTAGAAATTATATTATTAAAGATCCTAGTATTACTCCTTTAGAAAAGTATATAGAAGTTAATTGGGCATTACAAATTCTTAGAGAGTTTAAAGTAAATCGTCCAGATGTGTTTTCTAGAGAATCTAATCTTGAAGAACTTATGAAAAATAAGTACCAAAAAGATTTAAGTACTTTTCTAACAGAAGTCCATCCTATGTATATAAAGCAATTTTATGACAAAAAATAAATTAACAATAATTGTAATGGTTGGACCTCCAGCTAGTGGCAAAACTTCTTGGTCTAAAGAGTTCGTGAAGGGAAAGTCTACTTGGATTCGGGTGAATAGGGACGATCTCCGACTTATGTGCGGTGATTATTGGATTCCGTCTCGGGAAAAGTTAATTAATACTCTTGAGGAAACAACTATTACCTCTGCTTTAGAGCAAGGTTATAACGTTATAATTGATGCTACTAATCTTAACCCTAAAACTAGGGCTAAATGGGAAGAAATTGCCTCAAATTTCGATGCAAATATTGAATATAAGGAAATAGTTATTCCATATAAAGAAGCTGTTAAACGGGATAAAAATAGGGATTTACAAGTAGGTGAAGATACAATACGTATATTTTATCGAAAATATTATCCTGAGCTACTAAAACAAGAATTAGACGAAATATAATATGAAATATATACTTATTGAGTGGCCTGAAGTTCAAGAATTAATGAGTTATGATGATTTTGATTGTCATGCGCATCTTGTTAATGATGAAGGTTGAATTGATCAGTATGGCCCTTCTTCATACTTTGTAGAAGAGGATTGATTAAAAAAGTTAAAGAAATGTTAAGAATATATAATATTTATATCCAGATATACAATAAATTGTGTTCACTCAATAATATAGTTTTGCAGGAAAATTTATTGTATTTAACACTAATACTACAATCTTATGTCCACTAGATCTAGAATAGGAATGATAAATCCATATGGTAGTGTTAGTTCAATTTATTGTCATTTTGATGGATATCCAGAAGGTGTTGGGAAAACTCTACATGATAATTGGAATGATATAAATGATATTATTGAACTAATTGCCAATGGAGATATATCTTGTTTAGGAACAGATTTAGATACAACAAGTTTTTATGCAGATGGATCTGGCGCAATTATATCTCCAACTGAAGAAGATTACTATAATTTAGATCCAATAATGATTGAGTATCATTATTTACATAAAAATGGAGAATGGATATGTAAAGAGGTAAACCTTAAGGAACGTTTTAATGAAAGCTCGAGTTAAGAATTTTGATGTAGAGGTAGAACCTATGACTAAATATGAATTTTATGATAGAATTAAGAAAATTCAGTTACAACATCCTGAAAATAAATGAGTCAAAGGTTATTATATTAACTGGAATGGATATGAATTCTGGTTAATGGAAGAAAATTTTAATAAATTATACGAAATAATAGAATGTTAATCCGAGGTAAAACTGTATATGTTTATGATATTGAGGTATTTCCAAATGTATTTCACTGTACAGTAAAAAATTCTGAAACAGGAGAATATTTATATTTTGAAATTTCTGAAAGACGAAATGATCTTTTAAAATTGGTTGATTTCTTTTGAACTATTCAAGAAGAACCTCAAGATGGCATTTGAGCAAAAAACTATACTACAGATCTACAATTCTTTACAGATAAAATATTTTGTGGATATAATAATTTACATTATGATAATCCTATAATTAATTATATTATTGATTATCATAAGAAATTGTCAACACTTGATTATCTTAGTGTTTGCAAATCTTTATATAATCTTAGTAATGAAATTATTAGATCTACAGATAGTAACTTTACTTCTTGGAGTAAATGGAAATATAAAATTTATTTTGAAACCTTGGATTTGCTTACAATGTTATATTCTCAGAAATTGAGAGTTGGGTTGAAGGAAATGCAAGTAACAATGAAATTTCGTTGTGTACAAGAGTATGAAGGAGACTTCCAATCTTGGCTTCCTGCATCTGAAATTCCAAACATGATTAGTTATAATGTTAATGATGTCGATTCTACTGAAGAATTATTAAATCGATGTAAAAGAGATATTGATTTAAGAATTGCTATTGAGGATGAATATGGAGTTAAGGTACTTAATAAGGATGGTGTAAATATTGGTATGAAGATTATTACTCAAAAATATCTTGAAAAAACTGGTCAGACCTGGAAACAGATTAAAGACTTACGTTCTCCTTGTGATATGATTGATTTGAGTAAAGTTATTCTTCCAATTGTTAAATTTGACACTCCTATTCTTCAGTCTGTATTAGAAGAAATGAAGAAACAAACAGTATCTCCAGGAAGAAAAGGATATGAAAAACATTTTATATTAGACGGTCTAGAGTATTGTGTTGGAGTTGGAGGTATACATTCTGTTAATAAACCTGAGGAAATAATACCTAATGAAAATCAGATACTCAGTGACGTAGATGTAGCTTCTCTATATCCTAGTATGATTATAGAACATAAGTTTTATCCTCAGCATTTAGGTAAAGAGTTCCTTGAAGTTTATTCTCAAATTAAGGATGAACGTATTGAAGCAAAACATAATGGTAATAAAATTAAAAATGAAACATTAAAACTTGCATTAAATGGATTATCTGGAAATTTACAGAATGAACATAACTTTTGTTATTCTCCATTTACTGTTATGCAGATTCGTATTAATGGGCAGTTATTATTATTAATGTTAGCTGAGAAGTTTATCAGTATTGGATGTACTATAGTTCAGGCAAATACAGATGGTTTATTTGTATTAAGACCAAAAGACAAGGAAGTTGAGTTTCAAAACATTTGTAGAGAATGGGAAAAGTTAACAAAGTTAACTTTAGAGGAAGATCGTTTTGAAGCTATGTATCAATATGCAATTAATGATTATCTTGCAGTAAAAGAAGGTTATTCTGAAACAAAAGATCCTAAGTTACTAAAAAAGAAAGGAATGTTTATAGATGAAGTTAAACTTGGAAAAGGAATGGATGCTAAGATTATTCCTGAATCTGTTAATAAATGTTTAGTAGATAAAGTCCCTGTTGAAGAAACAATTAGAAATTGTAAGGACATTAATAAGTTTATTACCTATCAGAAAGTAAGCAGAGATTATTCAGTTGAATATGATGGTAAATTAATTCAAAGAATTAATAGATATTATATTTCTAATGATGGACCATGGTTATACAAATGTAAGGTAGATTCTAATAATCACCGATCAAATTATATTAAACTATTAACTGATTCTGGAGTTACTATTATGAATACTATTGAAAAAGATCAACCAATTCCAAGTAATATTAACTATAGATTTTATATATCAGCCGCTAATAAAATTGTTAGTTTCTTTAAAAATAAACAATTAACTTTATTCTAAAACAATGAAAATTTATGAATTAATATATTATTGAGATGATTGTGCTTATGGATGTGATATTTCTAATACTATATTAGTTAAATCTCAAGAAGAAGTAGAAAAACTTAAAGCAGATTTTTGTGCAAATCAATCACAAAATGCAAAGTTAGAAATAGATACTCCAGAAAATATGATATCATATCAATATAAAGAAGATAGATCGGTACTCCTTATTAAAGAACATAATATATAAATGAAACTAATATTTTTCCATTCGTCGTGGTGTGGACCTTGTAAAGCATTAGCACCTATTGTAGAAGAATTAAAATCAACATATGATGTATGAGATATAGATGTTGATGAAGCAGAAGATACTACATTAGTAAAGTATAAGATTCGTAGTATTCCTGTACTGATATTAGAAGATGATCAAGGAAAAGAACTTTGGAAACATGTAGGAAGTATTTCTAAAATAGATCTCGAAAATAAGCTTAAAGAATATGAGACTAATTAAACCATCTATAGAAATACTTGAACAAGGCTCAGGAATTCAAGGAATTTATAAGCAAATTGAGAAAGCAGGGCGTACATGCTATAAGTCAGAGAATCTAATAACAGAAGATTCTGCAGAAAAATTTGTTAATATGATTAAAGATAGACAGCATACAGCTATGCTTGAACATGGTACTGTATATCTAAACATTAAAGACTATTTTACAGATATCAAAAAAGTAATTCCAAAATATCAGTCAAATAAATATAGTGTTACTAAAATTGGGCCACTTGGACGCAGTGGTCGTCAAGCATACATTACTACTAATTATAGAGTTCTTATAGAAAATAATTGGTTAGATGACCTTCAATATCAATGTGAACCTACAAAATATCATGAAAAGAGAATTACTGTAAAGTTCCTTTGTGATCGGGGTGTATCTCATGAATTTGTAAGACATAGAGTGTTTAGCTTTGCTCAGGAATCTACCCGTCAAGAAACAATGGCGGCTTAAATAAGTAATTATTTATGCATAACCCAGTGAATTGCTGGAAGGCTAAAATTTATTAAACTTTTCTACAAGTTTGGATATATCCAAATTTATCATTAACTTTGTTACAGTAATAAATATAAAATTTTTAAGCTATGAGAAAAATGGATATTAACGTAGGTGATAAATTTGGAGATTGGACTGTAACAAATATAAATGTTCCATCAAAGAATAAAAGTAGATATGTATTATGTCAGTGTAAATGTGGCTATATGGGAGAAGTTAATGCCTCAGCCCTTAGAACTGGAAGGAGTTTTAGCTGTAAATCCTGTGCCAAAAGGAAAAATACCACAATTTTAAAAGTAGGAAGTAAATACAAACATTGGACTATACTAGAAGGTCCAATATACAAAAATTCTACTGCTTATTACAAAGTTAGATGTGATTGTGGGACTGAAACCTATAAGTTACCTATAGAACTTCTTTATAAAGATAGGGACTTTCAATGTGAAAAATGTGCTCATAAAGAGAATATGGAAAATATTAGAAAGAAAAATGGAGAAGTTGGAGAACTTACTAAAACTGAATATACTAGGCTTAAGAGGTCTGCTGAAAAGAGAGCTTATGTTTTTGAGGTTTCTATAGAATACTTATGGAATCTATTTCAAGAACAAAAACAAATTTGTGCTATTACTGGGGATTATATCCCTAATATAGAAGAAGCTTCTCTTGATAGAATAGACTCCTCTAAAGGGTATATTGAAGGTAATGTTCAATGGGTAACTTATCAAGCTAACTTAAGTAAACATGTTATGACAATGGAACAATTATACGAGTTTTGTAGAAAAGTATTAAATCATGCTAATCAGCAGCCAAGCCAGAGGTTAACAACTCTGGAAGGTTCAGAGACTAATTGATGAAACTATGTCTAAAATAATTTTTGAATGTCCTGTATTACAGGAATTTTGGAACAAATATATAGCCAATAGAGATTGGAATAAAACTTGTAAAGAGATTAGTACAATTCTTGATGGCTTAGAGTATTTTAGTGTAGAATATAATTCAAACACGAGTGCTGGACATCCTTTATAGGATGATGATATAGTCCGATACTCTTCTGAAAAGAAGAGAGTTAAGGATAAAGAGCCTTAATGTAACAAATGTATTGTAATTATAGTAAGGATAAGTTTAGTAATGAACTTACTTTTATTATTCCATGTTGGCTATCTTTAAAAGAGGCGCGTTATGTTTATTGGGATGGAGATTATGTAGAAGATACTACTCCAGAATCTTTACCTCATACTATTTTAAAACATGTCGTTGGAGATGCGGATGATATATTTTTATCTAATTGTGAAAACGTAGAGTTATCTTATAAACATTTAATTAATATAGGCTGGACTCCACAACAAGCAAGATCTATACTTCCTAATTCTCTTAAAACAGAACTAGTTATGACTGGAACGATTGAACAATGGAAAGAATTCTTTAAGTTACGTAGTCCATTATACGGAGCAACAGGAGCTCATCCCCAAGCAGCAGAGCTAGCAGATAAACTGTATATACAGTTTAAGGAGAAAAATTATATTTAAAATGAGCCATTATAAAGAAACAGTACAGTATGATCATGTAGATGAAGAACAAGAACATTCTTTTAAACATCTTTATGCAGATTGAAATTCTAAAACAAATACTGTAACTGTATGAAATAAAGAAGGTATAGTTATATATAGTGGATATGATGATGAAGCTAAGGCTTTAGGTTGTTTGTTATCTAGTATTAGATGTCAAAAAATCGATAAATTTCCACATGAAGATTAAAAAATTATAAGATATGCAACTCATTAAAGCATGTAAAGAATTAATGATTAGAGAGCCCTTTTATGGGCTCTTTCTTCTTAATTTAAATAAAGAAATATCTGATACATATGTAGATACAGCTTGTGTTTCTAGAAATGGAGTAAATTCTAAACTAGTTATAAATCCTAATTACTGAGATAAATTAACTGACAGTCAGCAGTTAGGTTTATTAAAACATGAGCTAATTCATATATGTTTTAACCACATGTTTATTGAATCAGAACTTCGAATTAGTGATCATAAATTATTTAATATTGCTTGCGATTTAGTTTGTGATCAATACATAAAAGATGTTCCTGATAATATGTGGGATCAACTAAAAGACAAATATCCTGATTTAGTAAAAAACTTAGAAAAGGATAAAGGTGCAAAATATTATTATGAAGAGCTAATAAAATATGCACAGAAAAATTCTCAGTCTGGACAGAAAGGGCCAGGTAATGGGAATAGAGGCACAACACAAGGTCTTGATGGAATTAGCGGAGGAGCTGATGATCATAAGTCTTGGAAAGAATATCAGAATCTTGATGAAGCAGGAAAAAAACTAATGCAAAATCAAACTGAGCATCAATTAAAAGAAGCAGCTACAGCTACTACTAAAAGTAGAGGTAGTATTCCAAGAGAATTTCAATCAATAATTGATGCATTATTTAAAGTAGATCCTCCTATATTTAATTGGAAAATGTATTTCCGAAGATTATTAGGAAATTCATTCAAAACTTATACAAAAAAATCTCTTCGAAAAGAGTCTAATAGATTTGTTGGAAGTGCAGGAATTAAAGTAAAGCATAAACAACATATTCTTGTTGGAATTGATACATCTGGATCTGTAAGTGATTCAGAATTACAAGATTTCTTTAGTGAAATCTATCACATATACAAAACTGGGTCCATGGTAACTATTGTAGAATGTGATGCAGATATTCACAGAATATATGAATATAAGGGAAAGTTTGATGGAAAGATTACAGGTAGAGGAGGAACTGACTTCAAGCCTGTAATAGATTATTATAATGCTAATCTAAATAAATATACTACCTTAGTATTTTTTACTGACGGCTATGCTCCTTTAGATACATTCAAACCTATGCGGCAAATGATG
>CALEBD010000038.1 GCA_937944945.1 uncultured Clostridium sp.
TAATATCACAGCAGAAGCAGCTAATGATGCAGCAACTAAAGCTAATAGTGCAGCAACTAAAGCTAATAGTGCAGCAGAAGTGGCTAATGATGCAGCAACGGCAGCTAACAATTCGGCAACTCTCGCTAATGCGGCAGCTGATAAAGCAAACCAAGCGGCGGAGAGTATCGCATACAAAGAGAATGGTTTTTATATTTCCCATGCTTTTCTTGAAGCCACAGATTTAAGGTATATAGGATTCAAAGAGATAGAAAACGACAAGACTTGTTACCTGCTTACGATGGGCAGGTGCTTGAAGTTTTCTTTTGACACTTACGAGGTGTTTTGGGACGTTAAACTTCAAGGATATGGAGATACTTGGCATAATGCTGCTGAGCAGTTGAGGGTAATCGAGGATAAAATTTATATTACATGTACGAAATGGGGTGACTACAATACTGGTATTTGGCTTATCAAACTGAATGAGGAAGATGGAGCTTTTATCTCCGAGGAGTTTATTCCTATTCCAGTTAAATATATATACGAAACATTTAAAAACAAAGAGGTTTTAATTACAAAGGACTATATATACGGGGTTGATAGTTCCAATAAACAGATACTCCGATGTTCGATGGAGGACAAGTCGGTAGAAATTATCGATTCCTTAGACTCTGCCGTATCCTTTCCCGTATTGGGGGACAGATGGATAACCCTGCCAGATGGAAGTGTGAAGTATGCACTTGTTTGGATTTCTGCCAAAAACCATATCAAGATTGTAGATGAAGATAATAATCTGTACTCGATAGAGCTGGCCTTCCCAAATAACACACAAATTACAACATCTCAGAATATACATATTCATAACATAAATTTCAAAACACTATATATTAACTTTATTATAAATCCGTATAGACATTCAGTTCCTTTGACGGACGGAGGAGATAACTCCTACTCTGCCGAAAATATCGGTGTAAGGAACTCGTATCAAAATTTCCCATACACCACCGAATTTTACGGAAATAGTATGACAACACCAGATACCATTGTAAGTACGAATATTTTGAATGCGACAAACGAAGGGTTTTATAGACCTATTACCAGCAATGCCTATATTTTCATGTCGAACTATCTAGATACGTTACTTGCCGCCAACCTTTCTACTTCAAGAACCGGCATAAGGCGTCAGATTGAAATAATCAATCCTACTTAATTGAATAATTATGTATATAGATATTAAAAACGAGAAGATTATAGGGATATACGCCGACAATGAGAGAGAAGGGTTGATAGATGTCGGTATTATCCCATCTCCCGAAGAGATACCCGGAAAAATACCCGTGATGTATTACCGGAACGGGGCGATAGTCTATGAGTATGAACCTATCCCAGAGATACCAATAGAAGAGGAACATCCTATTCCCAAGATGACATATGAAGAACAAGTAGTAGCAAAGATTCGAGAAAGATATAGTATTAATGACGAATTAGCTCTACTTCGTCAAAAGGATACAAAGACATCAGAGTTTCAAGCATATTATCAATACGTGGAAGAATGTAAAAGTAACATAAAAGCAAACTAACAATATAGAAAATGGGAACTATTATAATAACAGGTAATAAAGGAAATGGAGGGGGACTCCCACCCCAACAAAAAATCGACGTGGCGGCGGAGGGGATTAAATTCTCTTATTCTACATTCGAGGAAGTACCCGAAGTATTCGATTTCTCGAATGTGACGGATATATCTAATATGTTCTCTTCTTCTGACATCTCTAAGATGCCTCCTATTATTTGAGGTAACATTACATCTGTAGGCGCTGCTTTTCAAAATTGCAAAAATCTATCTGACCCTATATCTATAAAACTTACTGTTTACAATGGCTATGAATATGGGATGTTTGACGGTTGTTCTAATATCACTCAAATCATTCAATTTATAGCTCCTCTTATTACGGGCTGTAGAAGAATATTTCAAAATTCAAGTCTTAAAACTATTGGATTGATAGATATCCCCATTTGCAAGGATTTGAGTCTCTCTTTTTCTGGGTGTAAATTTTTGAACTTTCCTAAAATCAATGCTCCGAAGGCAGAAAATTGTACTTCTACATTCGCCCAAAACGCAGCGATGCAACAACTCGAATACTGGGATTTTTCGAACGTAACAGTAGCAACAAACATGTTCAAGGGGTGTTCGGCTTTGTCGTCGATCGGCGATGTGATCTTCTTACACACCGCTCTATCGCTGGCAGATTCCCCGAATATCGATGAAGCAACCTTAAAACTGTTAGGAGGATTTGCCTATGCTGCCGGAGAAAGCGGTGTAGCTCCTTTAAAAACTTTGGGACTACCGGCCGCTGCGTTGACATTCAACACGGCGGCGCAAACCTTCTTAGAATCGGAAGGTATCATAGCGAAACTGACGGAGGAGAATTGGACGGTTAATTTCGCCGATTCGATGTAATGGATAAAAGAACACAATCAAACAAAACCTCATAAAAAACAAATACCCATGAATATAGAAGAAAAGACCTATCAAAAGATTACTCCTGCAACGGAAGGTAATTACCTGACTACCTACCAAGAAGGCGATGATATAAAGACTTACGAGGGAGTAAAAGCGATGTACACGCCAGCAGACTTCGACGCTTCGTCCGTAAGGGAGATTACACCGGAGCAACATCTAAGCTACCAAAAAGCCAAAGAACAGGCTTTGCAGGAGGAAACAGAACAGGGAAATAATGCTTAAAATGCAACTAATAAGATAATAAATGTTAGTATGTATGATCAGTACTATCAAGAAATATTTATGGATTATACTAGTAATAGTATTAGGTCTGCTTATGGTTAGTACTTGTGTACTATACAATAGGTCCAGAAATTTAGCTAATGAACTTTCCATTTCATTAGCTAATGAAAAAGCCTTTTCTGCAGAAAATTCTATCTTGAAAGATGAGAGCAGAGTATTTCAGTTCAGAATAGAACAATTAGACTACTACAATGATTCTCTTCTGGAGCAAATGAATAAGGTCAGGAAAGAACTTAAGATAAAAGATAGTAAGTTAAAGCAAATGCAATACCTATTAGCTCAATCTTCTAAGAAAGATACTATATTCTATAGAGACACTATATTTAAGGATGCAACTATTAATATGGATACTGTGCTAGGGGATAAATGGTATAAGTTACAATTAGGCTTGAGATATCCTAACACCATAATAGTTAATCCAGAATTTACTACTGAAACTAATATAGTTTGGAGTGTAGATAAGGAAACTATAAAGCCTCCCCACAAATGCTGGCTTATTAGATTATTTCAGAAAAAACATAATGTATTGAAAGTTGATGTTATAGAAAATAATCCTTATTCTACGGTTAGAAAGAGTAGATTTATAGAGGTGATAAAGTAATAGTAAATATTTTATTTATATAATTGATTATATCAAACTATTTGTATATCTTTGTTTATCTTTAATAGGCATATAAAATGGATAATAGAATTATAAATAGAGCAGAGGTTATTAATTCTCTGCAAGTGAG
>CALEBD010000039.1 GCA_937944945.1 uncultured Clostridium sp.
TAATATATTTATAAAAAAATAAAACCTCTCCTAATATTTAATCAAGAGAAGTTTTTACTATAAATATTATTTAGCTGTATATAATTGTTTTTCTTGCATATATTCAAATTTTAATACTGCTGTTTTGTATTTCAAACTTTTCTTTACGTCTATTATTCGTTGATTGGATGAACCCCTAAAGAGTAAACTTATGTCTCTTTTATCAAGTTCAAATCTTCCATCTACAAGTACATCTATATATTTTAATAATTCCACATTTTCAAAATAAAGCGGATTTTTTCTATCTATTAGTTCTTCAAATTTAAATCCTGTGTAACTCCAAACATCTAAATTCATATTTTTTGCTTCTTTTGCAATTTCAACTAATGGTGCAGGCTGTAAAAACGGCTCTCCTCCTGAAAGAGTTATTCCCTGTTGTAATTTTAAAGATGCCATTTTATTGATTATTTCTTTTGTGTCTACTTCATACCCTTTTGTTAAACTATGAGTTTGCGGATTGTGACATCCTTTACAGTTATGTTTACAACCTTGTGTCCATATTACCATTCTAAGTCCAGGTCCATCAACTATACTGTCACATATTACAGGAGATGCTATTCTTAGTTTCATTTTGCTCCCCCCTTTTAAATTCTGGTATGTTTTACTCTGTCTCTTACTTCTGCTTTTTTAGCATCATTAAATCGATCTACTGTCCCTACTAAATAACCTGTTATCCTTCTTATTCTTTCGAATTTTATATCACTTTCTTCTTCATTACGTCCACAAACAGGGCACACAGTACCAGGTATCACACCTGAAAATCCGCATACAGGATCTCTATCTACTGGATGATTTACGCTACCATATCCTATGCCCATTTCTTTCATACTTCTAATAATTGTTTCAAAAGCTTGTAAATTGTTTGAAGTATCGCCATCTAGCTCAACATAAGTTATATGACCACCATTAGTTAATTCATGGTATGGTGCCTCTATTTTTATCTTGTTAAAAGCTGATATATTATAGTATACAGGTACATGGAACGAATTAGTATAATATTCTTTATCTGTTATTCCTGTTATTTCCCCATATATCTTCTTATCTATTTCTGTGAAACGTCCTGAAAGCCCCTCTGCAGGAGTTGCTATAAGTGAGAAGTTTAATTTATATTTCTCTGTCGCCTCATCTATTCTTTTTCTCATGTGTGAAACTATTTTTAAGCCTAATTCTTGTGCATCTTCACTTTCACCATGATGTTTTCCTGTTAAAGCTATTAAACATTCTGCTAATCCTATAAATCCTACTGTTAATGTACCTTGTTTTATTACTTCTTTTAGTGTATCTTCTGGAGAAAGGTTATCTGATCCTCTCCATATTCCTTGCCCCATTAAAAACGGAAAGTTCTTCACTCTCTTATTTCCTTGAATCTCCATTCTTTCAAGAAGTTGATCTATTACTAAATCTATCTTTTCATCTAATTCATTAAAAAAGCCATCTAAATCTTTTTTTGTTCGTCCATTTACTATTCCATACTTAATTCCTAATCTAGGTAAGTTAATAGTAGTAAATGATAGGTTCCCTCTACCACTTGCAACCTCTTCACCACAAACATTGCCCATTACTCTAGTTCTACAACCCATATATGTTGTTTCAGTTTCTGGTTTACCTGGTATATACGTTTTTAAATTAAATGGAGCATCTAAGAAACTAAAGTTAGGAAATAATCTTTTTGCAGAAACTCTACACGATAATTTGAATAAATCATAATTAGGGTCTTCTGGATTTAAATTAACCCCTTCTTTAACTTTAAATATTAATATAGGGAATATCGCAGTTTCTCCATTACCTAATCCTTTTTCTAATGATAATAATAAGTTTTTACTTACCATTCTTCCTTCTGGTGATGTATCTGTACCAAAGTTTATACTTGAAAATGGCACTTGTGCACCTGCTCTTGAATGCATTGTATTTAAATTATGAATAAATCCTTCCATAGACTGATATGTTTGTCTATCTGTCTCCTTATACGCCTCATCATATGCAAAGTTTTGGATTGATACTGCTAAAGGTTCTTCTATATTAAATGTTTCTATTAATTTTTCTTTTTCAATGTATAGGTAATCTGGATTTTTTTCTAAGCCTACTTTTTTATTTGAACTCTTTTCAGTATCATACACAATGTCTTTTACTGCTCTTTTATCATCTATACCCTTTAATAATTTTAATCCCTTATTTAAATTAGCTATATATAACTTTCTAAAAGTCTTGTATACACCTTTAGCCAAATTATAATCAAAAAATGGTATACTTTGTCCCCCATGCTGATCATTTTGATTGCTTTGGATTGCAATTGCTGCTAATGCGCCATAACTCATTATGCTATTTGGCTCTCTTAAAAATCCATGACCAGTAGAAAATCCACCTTCAAATAATTTATCTAGGTCTATTTGGCAGCATGTTAAAGTCCCCATATTTAAAAAGTCCATATCGTGTATGTGTATTTCCCCTGTGTCGTGTGCTTGAGCATGCTCTGGTTTGATAACAAAAGTTTTGCAAAACTCCTTAGACACAGTACTACCATATTGGAGCATAGTCCCCATAGCAGTATTACCATCTATATTTGCATTTTCTCTTTTAATATTTGCATTACTAGCATCTTCAAATGTTATTTTTTCTATAGCCTTCATCAATCTAGATCTTGAATTCCTTATTCTACTTCTTTCATTCCTATAAAGAATAAATGCCTCACTAGTCTTTGCATGGCCTGTTTCAATAAGTACCTTTACTACCGTATCTTGTATATCCTCAACAGTAGGTATTTCATCAACAAATTTTTTATTTAACAAATTAACTACTTGTGCAGATAAACCTTCTGCTATTTCATAGTTTGGCTGTGTATGTTCCTTTTCTGCCACTTCACTTGCTGCTGAAAATATAGCTTTTGTTATACAATCCTTATCAAAAATGACCTTTCTCCCATCTCTTTTTCTTATATATTCTATCAATTCCCGTTCCCCCTCAAACCACAATATATTGTGGTTTATTTTTGCACTTTGTACTATATATAGTATTTTTATTTAAAAAAATTCCCCTTAATTTAAAGGGGTTCTAAATATTTTGTATTTACTTTAAGGATAGCGAATTTCCATATTCTCGTCAATAACAATTCGCCTATTAT
>CALEBD010000040.1 GCA_937944945.1 uncultured Clostridium sp.
CTTTATAGTTAAAATATAATTATAATACAGAGAGCGAGATGCGTATTTGTCATACAAAAGTATGTAAATACAACAAATAAATTTGTTTCTCGCTTATAGGGGAGACCCTCCAAGACCACCCTAAAAATATTTCAAAATCGAGGTGATAATTTTGAAATCAGAGAAAGTGAAAAGACTAAATTGCAGAGTATCAGAAGATGAATATAAGAGATTTGAAAAGAAGGTCGAGAAATCAAAACTCACTAAAAGTGAGTTTATGAGAAAGGCAATTTTAGAAAAAGAAATTATAGTAATTGATGATATTAAAGAGCTTGTTTTAGAGATGAAAGCTATAGGAATTAATCTCAATCAATTAACTAGAAAAGTTAATAGTGGAGAGATAGAAAATATTAAAGAGCTTCAAGAAATGAAAATAGAGCTTGATTATGTATGGAGAGAAGTTCTTCAAGCATTAAAGAAGGTGAATGGGTAATGGCAGTTATTAAAAGAATAGCCTCAAAGGCTACCCCAAGAAAAATAGTAAGTTATTTAACCCAAGAGGAAAAGACAGAAGAAAAACTTATAGGGGGGAAGGATTGCGACCCCGATAATGTAGTTAATGACTTTAATATGACCCAAGAGCTTTACGGAAAAACTGGAGGAGTAAAATATCATCACATAATACAGAGCTTTAGTCCTGAAGATAATATAACTCCAGAAAAGGCTCACGAAATAGGCAAGGAACTTGCAGAGAGCCAATTTAAAGAATTTGAGGTATTTGTGGTAACACATAAAGATAAAGACCATATACATAATCATTTAGTGGTTAATAGCGTTAGTTTTGAAAATGGACTAAAATATAATGCCAGTAATAAGAGCTTATGGGATATAAAAAGAGAAAGTAATAGGTTATGCGAGAGGGAAAATTTAAAGACATTAGATCTAGAGCATAAGGCAGAGAAAAGGATTAGTAGTGCTGAAAAGAGGATAATGGATAGAAGGCAAATCCCTTGGAAAGATGAATTAAGACAGATAATAGATATAGCAAGGGAGAGAACAAAGGATTTACAAAGCTTTAGGGAGTTTTTAGAGAAAAACTTTGAGATAGAAACTAGAGTAACAAAAAACAGTATAAGTTATAAGCACCCCGACCATGGTAAAGCAATTAGGGGTAGGAGCTTAGGAGATAAGTACAATAAGGAGGAATTAGAGAATGAGTTTAATGGCCAAGAAAAATCAATTTTTAGAAATGGAGCAAATGAACGAGGTAGAGCCAAAGGAAATTCAGCCTTCGGATATGAAGGAATTTCAGACCTTGATAAAGAATTTGAACGCAGAGCAGACAGTCTTGAACAACAGATTAATAAAGACCATAGACTTAATCGAGAAAGAGAGAGAGCTATACAAGAGCAACGAGCAAATAAGAGAAGAGAAGAACATGGAGTTAAGCCAGAAAACACAAGAAGCCTTCAAGCTGATGATAAAGAAATCAGAGGAAGTGAAGGAGCTTCATCAAGAGAAGTTAGAAAAGGCTTTGAAGGAAGTAGAAAATATCAAGAAATATCACATGGAAATGATGAGAGTATTAAGTCAAACAGTAGCTCAAGTAGAGAGAATAGACAAACTGAATTGGAAGGACAGAGTAAAGCAGTATGCAATTCAAACGGGAATAACGCTAGGAGCAATATTGATAATCCTAGGAGCATACCAGTTAATAAGTCTAATAAAGTAAGAGATTGGGATATGGAAAGATAATACTATATTTGATATATAGCTAAGATAATAGGAGGGAAATTCATGAAAGTTATAGAGGGATTTCATATTAAAAAAATTCAAAGAGGAACTAAAAAGGGACAAGGCTATATAAACCATAATAAGAGGTATGTGCGGAAGATACCAGAAAGACTAGAAGGTCAAATAGATAAAGGTGATATTGTTTGGGTTCATGCTAAAAAAGACAATAAGGATATTAAACTAGAGTTTTAGTGGTAGATGTATTAGAGAATAATGATGGAGCATTAAGGAGTGTTATAAAGATTGCTAAGAAATGCAATAAATAGTGTAATACTCGATATATAACGAATATGACATTTACTTTTCAATTTTACTATAAGGGGCATTTGCCCCTTATAGTAAAATTGAAAAGTGCCAAATTTTTTAAGACTTATATAGGGGAGCTTATACCATAGGGGAGAGATTTATACCTTGTTGTCAATAGATGGAAGAAAATTCGTTGTCTAACAGGTAAATATAAAGTAAAATAAAAGAGTTAAACAAAGGAGGTGATAACATGGATGAAAAAAAGCTATGGATAAAAATAAGTGGAAGTATAAATTATTATTTAAGATATTATGACAGAGAAAAATCAGATGAAGAATTATTAGAAGATTACTTATATTGCACCTTAGAAGGTGAGAGTGAAAAGTATGAATATTTAGATAAGCAAACATTTGAGTTTATTGAATTAAGTGATGAAATTGTAGAAAAGGCTATAAATGCTTTTAAAGAGAGATTAAAGAAAAAAAGAGAAAAAGAAGCACCAAAAGAAATAGATAAAAATCTTAATAAGAATAAAGAGATTGAAACTAAAAAGGCAGAAGTTATAGATTTTAATAGGTATAAGAAATTATAATATAGTGGTGTATCTTCATAACAAGGGAGGTGAGAGCATGGGACAAGTATTAAGACAAGAGGAATATTCAGAGCAAATAAATTACTTAGATATTTTACATAGTGATAGCAAAGGGTGGATTACTAAGGCTGAAATTAATTGTGGGTACAAACAATGGCATTATAGATATAATGAGCTATTGGAGCAAGATTTCAACCAAGAGAATGTATATATTAGCATAAATACTTTTTATAGTACCTTTAGAAGATTAGAATATATAAAGGAGCTTAAAGCTCAATTTATAGATTTAGATATTTATAAAACTGGATTCACTAAGGAGCAAATAATAATGCACCTTGAAGCAGATTATTTTAATAAAAGTATTCCAAGACCTAATTTAATCATAGATAGTGGCAGAGGACTTTATTTAATATGGCTTTTAAATTCAGTACCAAGTAAGGCATTACCCCTATGGAAAGCAATAGAAGAATATTTATATAGTGTTTTAAAGCCGTTTGGAGCTGATAGACAAGCTTTAGACCCTACAAGAATATTAAGAGTACCAGGAAGTATTAACTCTAAATCTAAGACAACTGTTAAAGTTATAGAGCAGTATGATTATATTTATGATTTAAGAGAAATTCAAAATGAATATCTACCAGAGCTTGAAGAAAGAAAAGCTAAGAAAAAGGGTAGACCAAGTAAGACGGTATTTATTCATAGAGAAAGAAGTCTTTATTATGCTAGAATACAAGACATAATAAAACTATGTGAACTTAGAGAATATGATTTAAAAGGTCATAGAGAGCTTATATTATTCTTGTATAGATATTACCTATGTTATTTCTTAGAGGACACTCAAAAGGCTTTAGGTGACGTTTTAGAGCTTAATAGAGAGTTTATATATCCATTAAGTGAAACAGAGGTTATAAGAGCTACTAGAAGTGCAGAGAAGGTTTATTTAAGCAAAAATAAAGATTATAAGTACAAGAATGAAACTCTTATAGAGCTTTTAGTAATTACAGAGCTTGAAGAAACTTATATGAGTACAATAATTTCTAAGAGAGAATTTAAAAGAAGAAAGAATTTGAGGGATAGAGAATATCAAAAAAACAAATATCAAGAAAAGTTAAGAGCCGATGGGAAAGTAAGTGAAAAAGATAAGATTTCTCAAAGAAGGGAAAAAATAAAAGCCCTGTTGGAGCAAGGCTTTAAGCAAAAAGAGATATATTTGAGCTTGAATATATCTAAACGTACTTGTATAAACGACATCAAGTATTTAAAAGAGCAAGGATTAATATAGTCCTTGTTCTTTTTGTATTATAAATGATTTTAGAAATTAATTCAATATTGCTAATATGAAAGTTAAAAATAAAAAAAGGTGCAAAATTTTCTCGTCCTTGTATTATGGGTACGTAGTACCTGTTCTTTTTTTTGCATAAATATACCTTTCAGATTATTGCAAGTTTAAATTTAAATAGGTATCAAATTTTCAGCCCTTGTATTATAGGGTACTTCGTACCTGTTCTAGGATTAGACAAGATTTTTATTATGTTTATGGTATGGTGATAACAAGGGATTAACTTAATTTATAGGGGTGGGAACAATGGCTATAAAAGATGATTATATAAAGATTAGAGTAAGTAAGGAGCAAAAAGCATTATTTAAAGATATAGCAAAAAAGAAAAATATTAGTATGAGTAAGTTTATTATTGTATCAACAGAGGAAAGAGCTTTGAGAGAGAAAGAAAAATTTGAGGGTACAAAGAGCTTGGAGCTTAGAGTTAGTGAGCTTGAGAAGAAATTACAAGAGATTAAATTTAAAATGGAGAGCCAAAAAGCCGAGAAAAAAAGTTTTTTTAAATTTTTAAAAAATAGGCTTACAAATTGAAAGTTAAAATACTCTTTATATTTTAGGGGGGGTATTTTTATGGAGCAGTAGCTCCAATTTTTTTTATGAAAAATAGTTTTAGATTTAAAAAATCTATGATAAAATTAAGAAAACAACTACCGACAAAATGTCGTAATACATACGTTTTTGATACGGTTTTTATGTGGCAAAGTGGGACATTTGGAAATTTTTTTGTACCCATAGAAACGCTAGGCTTTGCCTAGTCCCACAAAGTTTTTGGGGGCAGTTTCTCTTTATGCTCTTATAAAATATCTACAGGTATAATTTCCAGTTAAGATATTTTATAATTCTTTTTTGGGATTTGATTAAACTTTTTTAAAGTTTAAGGGTGAGCATAGCGAGGGCAAAGCCCTTAAATAAAAAAGAAAAGGAGTTAAGTAATATGGCAAGAATAAGAAAAGAATATAAAATGACAGAAAAAAATGTGGAGTACATAGAAGAAGTTAAAGAGAAAAATAATTTAAAATACAGTAGTGAAGCATTAGATTTAATAATTAGAGAGCATAGACAAAATTCAGATATTACAACAGAAGCTATGATTAAAATAATAGCAAAAGAAGTATCAGAACAAATCAAATTTGATATGAAAGAAATAAAAAGTTCTAGCAATAATACTGATAGAAATACTCAAATACTTTTAGAATTAATTAATGGATTTTTTGTAATTTCTGAGTATGGAAGGTTAGCAACAACAGAGGATATTATAGCACCAGCATTACCTAGGGCAATAGAGCTTGTAGATACGAGAAGAGAAAATAAAATAGTAAGAGGTTTAGATAAGAAATATTAAAGTAAAAAAACTCAAGGATTTAGATAGAGAGTATTAATTATATTTTTTAATGGGGTAGCGTCCGGAAAATGCGGATTTCACACGTTAAGAGCATTTTCCCCGCTGATACCAATGGTTTGCAGACTTTTTACAAACTATTCTTATACTCTTTCAATAATTTATAATAAGTTGTTTTCTTTAACCCTAAAATCTCCATTGCTTTTATATTATTTATAGTTCTATTTTCAACTAATTTGATAACACTACTCCACTCTTTAGGATATTCTGTTTTCTTACGTCCAAATTTAACACCTTTTTCTAATGCTAGTTTAATTCCTTCTTTTTGTCTTTTTTCTCTTTTTTCAACTTCATCTTGGGCCATCATAGTATAAAGCTCAATTATTATGTTATTAATGGTTTCTAACATCAAATTATCATTTGTATTTAATTGTGTTGTTGGGAGATTTAAAGCTACTAATCTAACATTATTTTCTTTAAAATGTTGAATTTCCTTCAGTGTTAATCTTTTATTACGCCCTAATCTATCAAATTCATGTACTACTAATGTATCCCCAGATCTTATGGTATCTTTTAACTTAGTGTACTCAGGTCTATTGAAATTTTTCCCAGTTGATTTATCACAATAAATTCTTTCACAGCCATAATTTTTAAGGCTTTTTATTTGTCTATCTAAATTTTGCTCAGTAGTTGAAACTCTACAGTATCCTATTAACATATTTTTATTCCTTTCAATTTGATATTTGTAAATATAATACACTATAATGGTTCATATAACTATAGATTTATTAACGAACTGAAAAATAAAATTTTTTAAAATCGATTTTGGGAATTTTACTTACTTTTTTACATATTCATTTTTAGTTCGTTTTTGTAGACAAAGACGAACTTTGCATTTAGATTAAAATATTTGATTTGAAAAATAGGGAGAAAATATTATGAGCATACAACGAGGAAGGGAATTATTCAGTAAAGAACAAAGAAAACTTTTTATGAAATATCCTGAAGATGAATGGACTATAGGGTCTTACTATACATTTTCAAAATATGATTTAGAAACAATTATGAAACATAGAAAAGAAGAAAATAAGCTTGGTTTTGCAATACAATTAGCTGCTTTGAGATATCCAGGATGGTCTTACAGTTCAAATAAAACAATCCCAATTGAAATCATTCAATATATAGCTAACCAAGTTGGTACAGTTCCTAAGGCTCTTAAACTATATTCATTAAGGAATAATACTTCAAGAGATCATATAAAAGAATTGAAAAAGGAATATGGCTATAGTTCATTTTCAACTAATGACTCTAAATTTTTATTAAAATATCTTGTTAATTTAGCATTTGAAAATAATGATTCTTTATTTTTAATGAACCAATCTCTGGAGTATTTAAGAAAAAAGAAAATTATATTGCCAGCAATAACTACACTTGAAAATTTAGTATGGGAAGCAAAAAATAAATCTGAAAAATTTATTATAAATACAATCGTAAGTTCATTAAATCCAACTCAAAGAAATAAGTTAAATGATATAGTATTTTTACAGTCTGAGAAATTAAAAGGCAAAACTATTTTAGGTTGGTTGAAGGAACCTATTGGTTCCCCTTCTCCTGATAACTTTTTAAAAGTTATTGAAAAATTAGAGTATATACGATCATTAAATTTAGAAAATACTCAATTAGTCAAGGTTCATAAAAACAAGATTAATCAAATATATAGTCTTGCCCAAAGATATGAACCATATGCCTTTAGAGAATTTAATATTGATAAAAGACATATGTTACTTTCTGTATTTTTACTGAATTTAGCTAAGGATTTAACAGATAAAGCTTTTGAAATTCATGATAGATTGATAATTAATCTAATGGCTAAAGGGCGAAAAGCTCAAGAAGAAATTCAAAAACAAAATGGTAAAAAAATAAACGAAAAAATAATTCAATTCACTAGCATTGGTAAAGCTTTAATAAAAGCTAAAGAGAATGATCTAGATCCATATAAGGTTATTGAAGAAATAATGGATTGGTCAACACTTGTAAAATCAATTGAAGAAGCCAAAACACTTACTAGACCTGAAGATTATGACTATTTAGATTTATTACATAGACGTTATTCATTTTTAAGAAGATATACTCCAAAATTATTAAAAGTATTAGAGTTTAAATCTACAAAATCAAATGAACCAATACTAGAATCAATTGAAATAATAAAATTTTTAAATGAAAGTGGAAAACGTAAGGTTCCAGATAATTCTCCAGTAGATTTTATATCTAAGCGTTGGAAAAATCATGTTTTTGAAAATGATGGCTCTATAAATAGACACTATTATGAAATGGCTGTATTGACTGAGCTAAGAGATCGTGTTAAAGCTGGTGATATATCTATATCAGGTAGTAAACAGTACAAAGATTTTGAGGATTATTTATTGTCAAAAAATGAATGGATTAACTCAAAAGAAAATAATAAATTATCTGTAAGTTTATCTTTTGATGAATATATACAAGATAGACTAAATAGCCTTAATGAAAGACTTAGGTGGCTATCTAAAAATATGAAAAATATCAGTACTATTTCTATTGATAACTGTAAGATTTCAATAGCTAGATTAGAAAATATTACTCCTAAAGAAGCTAAAGAACTTAGTTTTAGCCTATATAAGCTTTTACCTAAAATTAAACTTACTGACTTACTTATGGATGTTGCAAGAATAACTGGATTTCATAAAGAATTTATTCATGCATCCACTAATAAAAAGCCTGATACAGAAGATACTATTTTAATTATGGCTGCTTTATTAGGAATGGGGACAAATATTGGATTAAGCAAAATGGCTGATGCAACTCCTGGAATTACCTATAAACAATTATCTAGTGTTTCTCAATGGCGAATGTACGATGACGCTATGTCTAGAGCACAAACAGTATTAGTAAACTATCATAACAAGTTGAAACTTGCTAAGTATTGGGGTGAAGGAAACACTTCATCTTCAGATGGGATGAGACTTCAGCTTGGAGTATCTTCACTACATGCAGATTCTAATCCTCATTATGGAACCGGAAAAGGAACAACAATATACAGATTTACTAGTGATCAATTTTCTTCTTATTACTCAAAAATTATAAATACTAATTCTAGAGATGCTACTCATGTTTTAGATGGATTATTAAATAATGATACTGATTTAAATATAGAAGAACATTATACAGATACAGCCGGATATACAGATCAAGTATTTGCTTTGACATATTTACTAGGATTTAGATTTGCACCAAGAATTAGAGATTTATCTGATGTTAAATTATTTACTTTAAATAAGTGTGATAAGTTTTCAAATTTAGATGGAATTTTAAAAGGAAAAATTAATGAAAAAATTATTAAAGATAATTATGATGAAGTATTAAGATTAGCTAGCTCAATAAAGGAAGGTACAGTTACATCATCTCTGATAATTAGTAAATTAGCTTCTTACTCTAGGCAAAATAGCTTAGCTGCTGCATTAAGAGAAATGGGTAAAATAGAAAAAACTATATTTATTTTAGACTATATTTCAAGTGAAGAATTGAGAAGAAAAATTCAAAAGGGGTTAAACAAAGGAGAAGCAATGAATGGACTTGCTAGAGCAATATTCTTTGGTAAACAAGGAGAACTAAGAGAACGAACTATGCAAAGCCAACTTCAAAAGGCAAGTGCATTAAATTTAATAATAAATGCTATTAATATTTGGAATACATTATATTTAGAAAAAGCAATAAATTATAAAGAATCTATTGGTGAATATATTAATTATAATTTAATTTCTCATATCTCGCCTTTGGGTTGGGAACACATAAATATGTTAGGGGAATATACTTTTAATTTAAATGAACTAGAATCTACGGAACTATATAGACCTTTGAATATCTAAAAAGTCTGCAAACCATTGGTATCAGCGGGGAAAATGCTCTTAACGTGTGAAATCCGCATTTTCAGGACGCTACCCCTTGTAGAGCAAACTGCTGATTTAGTAGAGTTTAGAAATGAGATGTTAAATAAAGTTGATGGAATAAGAGAAGATCTATCGACTGTTGAATTAGTTACGGCTAATAATTATAAAGATATTGCAAAGTTAAAAGCAGTAAAATAGAAAAAATGAAAAATTGAAATTTCATATACATTATGAAATTTCAATTTTTTTTATTTTTAATAGATGAATTTAAACTGAATTATGTATTAAATTAATTATTGAACAAAAGTTAGAAAAATGCTATTATTAAGTTAATAAATTAATTAACTAACTAACTAACGGAGTGATTATAGTGGCAAGAAAAACTATTAAAGGCTTAGAAGTAATAATTACAGATTTAGAAAAGCGTTTAAATGAACAGAATAAAATTAATGTTGAATTACATAATCAAATATCACAAATGCAAATGATCCCTGACGATAAATTTGAAAATAGTCCAATATATCATCAAATGGTCAAGGAAATTGAACAGTTAAAGACAGTTATAAGATTAAATGAAATAAACACTAAATCTAAAGAGGATACTATTAAAAGGGATAGAGATACCATACAAAAATTGCTGAAGGAAATTGAAGAATTAAAAAGCAACAATGTTGTTAATAAATTAAAAAATGAACGTGGTGCTGGAAGAAAAGAAATGTTTACTGAAGAACAAAAGGCTAGAGTAAAAATGTTAAGATTACAAGGTAAAAGTTACAGAGCTATTGCTAAAGATATGAATTGTAGTGTTGCTACTGTTCATAAAATAATTAACGAACAAAAATGTTAATAAATTAATTAAATAACATTTGTTTGCTAATTAATTTATTAACATAAATATAAATAATTAAAGGGGAAAAAATACGATTTTACGTTAAAGTTTACTGGAGCTAAACTTAGAGTGGTGTTTTTACCCCTTACAAATGGCTTAAAACCGTAAAATTTAAAATATAAAAATGAAAAAACTGCGTAGAAGAATAATTCTGCGCAGTTTTTTCATTTCTGTATTTTTATTAATTAAGTTAATCAATAATAGTTGATGTTGATAAAGTATTTTTTACAGATAGTGCAATAAAACTTGATAAAAATATTATAGAGGCAGCAATAACAAATATAAACCTTAAGTTAATATAACCAGCTAAAACACTAAAAATAGAGATAGATAATGTTCTAAGACTAGTTACAATAAATCTAACAGAAGTAAAAACACGTCCTATCATATTTTTAGATATATTTATTTGTAGTAAAGAACGTATTCCAATAGGAGCAGTTGAAGCTCCAAAACCTATAATTAAATAGGCAAATATAACAATTATTATATTACTAGATAGTGCTGTTATTAATGTGCCTATTCCCAAAAAAAACAAGCCATATATTGTGAGATTAACAGTGTTTATATTTTTATTTTTTATTATAAATAAAGAGCTAATAGCAATT
>CALEBD010000041.1 GCA_937944945.1 uncultured Clostridium sp.
CCGACCACAATATCTGGCATAACCCATACCCTCATTACTTGGGTATACCCTTTACAGCTAGGAGTTTAGAGCCTGGATACAAAGCAGAAGTTCAATTCAATTCATAACACAAACACCTACTATGAAAGAAATTCTAAATGCTAATCAAGTGGTAGCTAGAGTCAATCAACTTATCAATAATGGTAAGAAAATTAAGGTATTTGGCTTACCTTACCCACCTTATAAGGAAGACATTGTCTTTACCGATGAAAAAGTCAATCGACAGGGTTGGCTATGTACAAACAGTAAAGTAACCCTATCCGTATCAGCTTGTGTAAGTAAGATAAAGATACATACTATCACAGGCTGGTGCAATCTCTTCAAATATGTTGAAAATGGTAAATATGTAGATACTATCAGCGAAGATGGTAAATACATTGGAATGGGGGTTACCGAAGATATATGTCCTGGTATGCTTTTAGGAGCATTCGATACCGATAAGCTTATAAACTTGGGTATGATATCAGATGTGGTGGATAATGAAGAGGGAATTCTTCGTACAGTAACTACCATAAATAGAGACTTCAGTGAAGGGCTTTATCATTTCCCCTCTCATACTCCCGAGGAGAACGGGAAATACTTCGTATTCGACAGAATAATGTAATATTAACCTTTTATAACTATGCACGTTAATCATAAGATAGACCTTTTAGTAAGGGCAAGCAGACTATACGGCCATTCAATGTACCAAACGTACGACCCGAAATATTACCCCACTATCAAGGGTGTAGTACTCAACTTTACTAATAAATTGTTTGGTACAAAATTAGTGGAGAACAAAGTACGGATAGATATCATAGGCCTATTCAGCAATGATATCGAAGGCAAACCCGGGTGGAAATTATATTCCGGTATACGTATCCATATTGAATTCCCCGATACTTCAGCCCTGGATTATGACCTGTTAAAACACCCTATCATACCAGAAGGAAATATCTATTACAAACCGGTTCCTATACCAGCTAAGGCTTAATAAATAAAGGACCATTAAGATTTCTTTTCTAGAGGTCTTTTTTACTAATAAAACTAGACCCAAAGGGGAACTAAAGTTTCTAGAATCTATCTCCACCCATAGATACCGAGAAGTTTTATTTGCATATTAAAAATATTATATCTATATTTGTATAAAGAAATAAAGATAAACCCCACAATTATGAAAGATTATAAAAAGGTTATGCTCTCGGGTCTCAAGGAATCATATAACTTGGGAAATATTCGGGAAGAAGAGGTAGATTGCATTAAAGAAGCAATCCAGGACACTTACACTGAAATGGTAGAAGAACTGGATTCTCGACTTGGGCTGGAACTCTATGATTATAAAGTAGAGATTAAATATGACCAGGACAGCATTCCTCAGTCATATAAGCATACTCTTTTGGTCAAGTTCCATGAATCAGAAGGAGCAACTCGGATGAATTTCCGAGGGGTATTAACACAATTGAAGGAGATTCTCTCTACCGGGGATGATGAAGTACTGGTGGGGAGCTGTAACCTGGGATTAGTAATAACCATCAGGGCATGAGTTCAATTAATAAAATATGTAGAGAATACAACTGGGTATGTAAACATATCAAAGGGCCTCTCTATAGAATAAAGATGCAGGAGTTATATATTGAAGTCAACAAAGCAATGAAGGACCCAGGTTTAACCCCTGAACAAAAGTTAAAACTAATAGGTATCAAGGATACCCTAAAATCAAAGTTATGAAAATGTTTGAATTGGTTCCGTATATACTGACATTAAACTCGGAAGCAGAAATAATGCTGATAGAAGGCTTAGAACCCGGTCCAGATGGACTTCCCAAGATGTCTAAAGTATTTCCCACAATGATGGTCAATCACCAGACAGGAAAGAAGATGCTCACCCTTATCAAAGAGGATCATCTGGATGAATTCAAGTCGAAAATCCAATTTATATCAGCACAGGATGATCAACCAAAAAATAAAATCTCATGAAAAATCAAGACAAAAACTCAGAAGGCAGTACTCTAATCATATTTATGTGGTTAG
>CALEBD010000042.1 GCA_937944945.1 uncultured Clostridium sp.
ATAATAGAAGCAAAAGATAAAAGACTAATCTAATGGGGGGAGATTATGGATAATTTAATACTAGTAAAACCAACAATCGACTTAAAAGAAAAGGCATTAGAGTATAAAAAAGAGCATTTTGATAATGGGGAAGAAATAATAAATGGAAGTGCATTATTAGATAAACTTGATTATGAAGATTGGATAAAACATATCGAAAAAAGTTCTAATCCAGAGACTGTAGATGAAAATTGGGTAGAGGCAAGTACATTTTTCGTTATAAGAGAAACTGACCAAAGAATTATAGGTATGGTAGATATACGACACCGCATCAACAAATTTTTAGCTCTTTTCGGAGGTCATATAGGATATAGCGTTAGACCATCAGAAAGAAAAAAAGGATATGGAACAAAAATATTAGAAATGGCACTTAAATATGCAAAAACGATAAACATTCAAAGAGTTATGTTAGCTTGTTATAAGGAGAATGAAGGCTCGAGAAAGATTATTGTAAAATGTGGAGGAAAGCTAGCAGGAGAATATACTTATATAGATAATAAGATAATACAAATTTA
This sequence comes from uncultured Clostridium sp., assembly GCA_937944945.1. GTDB lineage: Bacteria > Bacillota > Clostridia > Peptostreptococcales > Peptostreptococcaceae > Intestinibacter. Next base: position 555 of record CALEBD010000042.1, read on the forward strand.
CTGGATCGACAATTAAAAAAATTAAAGAAAAGAATTGTACTGAATAAAATCCGTGATAAAATAGAGTATTGATAATAGTAAAAATAATTTTTGGGAGAAATATATGACAAAAAAGAAATCTTATTTAAAGAAGATTGTAATTTGTTTATTGACATTGATATTAGTATGTTCGGCTGGATTTTATATCTATGCATCAGAGTATTATCATGCAAAAGACTACGAAGTTTCAAATGTTGATATTAAACAACAAGACAATTATACAGTATATGGAGATACCAATAGCAAAACAGGATTTATATTTTATCCTGGAGGGAAGGTAGAGGCAAAATCATACGAGCCAATACTTACAAGTCTTTCAGAAAAAGGTATTTGTGTAGTACTTGTGGAGATGCCATTTAACTTAGCAGTTCTTAATTCTAATGCGGCGGATAAAGTGATGTCTAAATTTAATAACATCGAAAACTGGTACATTGGAGGACATTCACTAGGAGGTGCAATGGCGGCATCATATGCAGCTAAACATCAAGATAACTTAAAAGGCGTTGTTTTATTAGCAGCTTATCCAACAAAGGAACTAGATATTCCTGTTTTATCAATTTACGGAAGTGAAGATGGAGTTTTAAATAGAGAAAAATATAAAGATTCTATAGGAATGGCAAAAAATCTTTCAGAAATTATAATAGACGGTGGAAATCACGCTCAATTCGGAAACTATGGAGAGCAATCAGGCGATAATAAATCAAAGATTTCTAGTGAAAAACAATGGAATCAAACTACAAATGAAATACTAAACTTTATAAAATAACATTAACCCCTTATTTTAAATAAAAATAAGGGGCTTTTTAGTTTAGAATATAAAACAATACTTTTGGAAAATACTAAAAGAAAAAACAAAGGGAGGGTTTTATGGAACTATTATATGCAATTATAGCGATGCTTTTGGCAATAACCATATCGGATATATTATATGAAATACTCGAAAAAGTACCGTTGATTTTTATTCAGATATTTATGGGATGTATTATTTCTTTTCTACCATTTTTTAAAGAATTTGAGCTAGAACCTGAACTGTTTATGATAATCGTAATAAAACCGCTTATATTCAGTGAGGCGCAACATGTATCTAAGGATGAGCTAAAAAAACATAAAAATGAAATATTTTCTTTATCATTTACACTAGTAATTATAACGATTTTAGTTACTGGAGTATTTATGAAGATTATAATTCACTCAATTCCACTGACAATTATATTTATACTAGCAGCTATGACTATCCCAACAAACGTAAACTTTGTAAAATCAATAAGTTCTAGATTTAAATTTCCAAAAGGTATACTAGCAATATTGGAAGGAGAGTCGTTGTTTAATGATTCTATTGCAATAGTAATGTTTGATTTTGTACTTGCAGCTAGCCTAACAGGAAAGTTTTCGCTTAGTGAGTATGTATCAGAATTTTTATTTATAATAATTGGAGGAATAGTAGTCGGTTTTGTGTTAGGAGTTATTATAGTTCAACTTAGAATTTATATAACTAGAAAAGATTTTGAAAATCCGCCAATGATGGTTATCATACAGTTGATAACACCGTTTATTGTATATATTATTGCAGAAGATTATGCTCATGTTTCTGGGATATTAGCAGTAATTGTAGCTGGAATGGTACATATAGTAGAACAACATTTATTAAATCTCAAATCTACCAAGTTACAAGTTATATCAAATATTACATGGGATGTGGTTGAATATGTTTTAGAGGGATTAGTAAGTGTAATCCTAGGAATATCAATCCCATCAATCATCAAAGGGATAATGAAAGAAAATAAATCTATGTTTTGGGAGCTAATCTTAATAGCAATATTACTTTATTTTATCGTAATAGGTCTTAGATATGTATGGATTATGATTAATCCTAAAACATTTAAGTTGGAAAAAGAAAACTTAAGTAAACACTTATACAGAAGTATTTTTGCTCTTAGTGGAGTTCATGGGACAATAACTTTGGCGACAGCATTATCAATACCTGACAAAATTCCAGGAGATGTTTTATCAAAAAAAATATGGCTATCAGACAGTAATCAGAGAATATGGAAAGGAC
>CALEBD010000043.1 GCA_937944945.1 uncultured Clostridium sp.
TGAAGGCTGTCGTAATGAAGACTTTCGGATCGGGAAATGCACCGCAAAAAGAATGGTTTATCCGCCAGCTAAAGGAAGCGACAGAACGTGGAATCATCATTGTCAACATTACCCAATGCGCGTCCGGAGCTGTGGAAATGGGACGTTATGAAACAGGAATGCATCTGTTAGAAGCAGGCGTCATCAGCGGATATGACAGCACTCCAGAATGTGCTGTAACCAAACTAATGTTTTTGCTAGGACACGGACTGCCTAATAAAGAGATACGATACAAAATGAACTCTTGTTTAATAGGAGAAATAACCAAACCTTAGAGAAATAACCATCATAGTAATCCCCTGATTGTTACTATCTAATGTTTCGACAAAAGAAAAACAAGACAAACATCTTTTCACTTTTCGAAAAAAGTGAACCAAAACGGAAATATAGTTGTTTTCCACACAATAAATATCAAAAAATACATCTTTAATTCAAAATATACAACTATCTTTGCAACAAACAAAAGAACAATCAAACAATAGACATTATGATGAAAAAAACAATTCTGCTTACGCCGGTTATTGCGATAGCAATAGTAAGTATGTTATTCAGTTGTATAGATTCTGAAAAGGATTTATATGATCCGTCTTATCAGACATCCAATCCAATGGGGGATGGTTTTGCTGCACCGGATGGATTTAATTGGGCAACAACCTCCAATGTAAAAGTCAATGTAGAAGTTAATGCTCAGACTGATGATGAATTTTATTATGTAGTTGAGATATATGATACAAATCCTATTATTTCGCCAAATGCACACCTTCTAGATAAAGGTGTAGCCAAAGGAAATGAACCATATACATCAGAAATTTCAATCGAAAGTACAATCAAAACTATTTTTGTAAAAGAAATCACTCCAACGGGACTTGCTACTATCAGAACAGCAGAGATTGCAGATGGAATTGCCAACTGCAATTTCAAAACAACTACACCTTCTATACGGAGTCTTGCTGCTACGACTCGCGGTTTTACCACAATAACAGACCCCAATCCCGATGATACGTCTTTATTTCCTTTAGAATGTCCTAGTAACATTGAAAATTTTAACGCTGAAAAATGCGTAGAAGGCAACAGCTATAAAGTTACTTCTTCCACGAAGAGAATCAGTTTATGGATAAAAAATATAAAATTATATATATTGTGTGGTAATAAATATTCTTTCAATATATTTACAGAAAGAATATTTTTACTAAAGGATGCTATAATTAGCTTAATTACTAATATGATTACATAAAGTAGATTCAATTTGTTTGAATTTTTTGTCTTCTCAAAATTGAAAAAAACCACTATAGATGGTAAAATTTAAAATAAAACATTAAGGGGGAGCTATGGAAATAAAATATATTAACACATTTGAAGATATTGAATTTTTAATAAAGTATATTCAGTATAAAATGGGATTTAGTAAATATAAATATATTGTTTGTTCTATTAGTGTTATTAGTGGAATATATTATTCAATAAAATTACAAAATTTAATTTATTTTTTCACGAACACAGTAATTATGACTTTTATAGTGTTTTTTTGGTTGAAAAAAACTGAGAATAAGGATATAAATAGGATTTCGAAAAAAATAGCAATAAAGAATTGTAATAAAGATAGATACTTTTTATCTGAAAAAAAACTAATATTAGATAATAGAAAAATATATATATATTGTAATAATGACAAATATGAAATGAAGATAGATAAGTTTATAAAAGTGAATTTGCTTAATGAATATATATTAATATTTTCAACTAAATCATTTGGATATAAAAAGAAATTGATAATTCCTAGAAATATATTTAAAAATGAAGAAGAAATTAATAAATTCATTGAAAAAATAACCATATAAATATTTATATGGTTATTTTTTAAGTTTAATTAGTAGCAATAAAAGTAATCATTGTATATATTGCATAGCCTAGTTGTGTTAATAATGCAGCACCAAAGCTTATTAAAGCTGATAAAAAGCCGAGTTTTATAAAAATTATTAAAGCGCCTATAAGAAGAAGAGGAAGTAAAATAGGTTTAGATTTCTCGACTAAACTATTTACAACAACTGTAATATTTTCATAAATATCTTTTAACCCATCTTTATCGTATTCAATTGACAATACTTGACTAAAAGTTGAATCATTTATATTTAAAGTTTTAGTTAAAGATACAGTAATTATATTATTATTAGTGGATACTGATATAGAAAAACTTTTATTACCTAATTTAAGGAGTTGTTTTGATATATTTACTCCATTTTTAGATAGAGTTGTAGATAAATCTAGTAAATCATTTTTGAATGTACCACTATCAAAACTACCATTTTTAAAATTTGCAACAATTTCTCCATTATTGCTACCACCTCGTGTAAGAGAAAGTTTAACTTTAATTGGTCCAGCTTGAGCAATTATCTTTTCTTGAAGTGTTTGTGTAAATTTAACACCAAAAAGTTCAGCGAACCCACTATTATTTATCTGATCTAATATTGTACTTGTAGATATACTCATATTAAAGTAGTTTAAGATTTCATTAAAAATTGCATTAGCAAAATCATCTTGTCTAGTATTTAAAAGATTAGCATCACTAGAATTACTAATAAAAGCAGTTTCAACTAAAATAGCAGGCATATTAGAAAGTCTTAAAACGGCAAAGTTAGCTTCTTTATGTCCTCTATTAGGTATACCAAATTTACTAGCGATTGATCTAGATATATTTGCAGATAAAGTTTTAGTTGCTGTATTTGCAGTAGGATGAGTATAGCATTCAGTACCTCTAACTGATGAAGTAGCAGAATTAGCATGTATTGATACGAATAAATCGGCTCCCCAAGCATTAGCAAGTCTAGCTCTGTCCTCTAAGCTTAAATAAGTATCATTAGTTCTAGAATATTTTATTGATATTTCACGTCCGTTAAGTAAAGCACCTAATTTTGTAGCAATGTTAAGAACAATATTTTTTTCTTTTAATCCATTTCCTACAGCACCAGGATCAGTATCACCATGTCCAGCATCAATAAATACCTTTATTGGACCACCAGGTAATGTGCCACTTCCTGAAGATGAAGAAGAATTAAATAGGGGTAGCGTCCTGAAAATGCGGATTTCACACGTTA
>CALEBD010000044.1 GCA_937944945.1 uncultured Clostridium sp.
GCCTGGATGTTGTCCTGATGTTCTCTTGACTCCTGTGCATCCTTTTGCAAGTCTTAAAACTTCTGCTCCAGTTACATCTAAGTCGTTTTCTTCTACGTATTTTTTAGCATATCCATATGCAGTCTTATCTGCTACTGTACCTATAGTTCCCGCTCTATATACATGACCTTCACCGAATAGCTCTTCTGTATATTTGTGTATTACAGGTTGGTAACTACCAGAGAAGTTAAGGTCTATATCTGGCTCTTTATCTCCTTCAAATCCTAAGAAAACTTCAAAAGGTATATCGTGTCCGTCTTTTTTTAATTTTCGTCCACATTTAGGACAATCTTTATCTGGTAAGTCTACTCCTGAGCCCCATTCCCCAACTGCATAGAAATATGAATATTTACAATCTTCATTTTCACAAATATAATGAGCCGGAAGTGGATTAACTTCTGTTATATCACTCATTGTCGCAGCAAGTGATGAACCAACAGATCCCCTAGACCCAACTAGATATCCATCTGCTAATGATTTTGTAACTAGCTTTTGTGCGATAATATACATAACAGCATATCCATTGCTTATTATAGAGTTTAGCTCTCTATCTAGTCTTTTCTTAACAACGTCTGGAAGCGGATCTCCATAAATCCTATTTGCTTTGTTATAGCACATCTCCCTAAGCTCTGTATCAGAACCTTCTATTACTGGAGGGAATGTTTCATTTGGTATTGGTAAAAAGTCCTCAACCATATCTGCAACTTTATTTGAATTTTCAACTACAACTTCATATGCCAGTTCTTCACCTAAATACTTAAATTCTTCTAACATTTCATCTGTAGTTCTAAAATGTAGATAAGTTTCTTCATCATCTACTCCAAACCCTTGAGCATATTTAAGAACTCGTCTAAATACAGCTTCGTGTTTTTCTATAAAGTGAACATCACCTGTAGCTACTGGAATTTTATTAAATTTCTTAGCCACTTCAATCATTCTTCTATTTAAATCTCTAAGTTCATCTTCGTCTTTTACTTCGCCATTTCTAATCATAAATCGATTATTGTCAATCGGCATTACTTCTATATAATCGTATAAGTCTATTATTTCTTTTATTTCATCGTCATTTTTATTTTGTTTAACAGCTTGGAACACTTCTCCAGCTTCACAAGCCGAACCTACTATAATACCTTCTTTATGTTCTAAAAGTACACTTTTTAATATTCTAGGTGCTCTATAAAAATGATTTACATGGGCATCAGATACTATTTTATATAAATTCTTAATACCAGCTAAATTTTGAGCAATTAATGTAATATGTTTTGTTTTTAATTTAGTGTAATCTATACCACCTAGCACTTCATTTACATCACTTAGTTTTTTAGCGCCCTTTTTCTCAAG
>CALEBD010000045.1 GCA_937944945.1 uncultured Clostridium sp.
CTGAGTACAAAATTTGCCATTGTCTGTTTTCTTCCTTTCAAAATTTCCGCCGAAGTGCGAAAACCTTTATATTTATACATTTGTATTATATAACAGCAGCGCTGATTTGTAAATATATATGATAAATTTTAATAATTTTCAAAACACATCTAAATGTATTTATATAAAATAAATCTATCTATTTGAAAATTATTTAAAATGTATATTTTATTGTACAAAATTTCTACAATAGTTTTAATCTAAATTCCTTTCCAATAAAATCTCCATGTATATATATTTTCAATATTGTTTAAATTTAACTAGTTAAAAATACTTGCAAGTAATTATATTTTAAATCTAAATTTAAGGAGAAAAATATGAATTACACAACTCAAATGGATGCCGCAAGAAAAGGCATTATAACAAATGAAATGAAACAAGTAAGTGAATACGAAAATATAAATATAGACGAATTAGTAAATTTAGTGGCTCAAGGTAGGGTTTGTATTCCTGCTAATAAAAACCATAGATGCTTAAAACCTTATGGTATTGGCAAAAAATTAAAAACTAAAATAAATGTAAACCTTGGAACATCTAGAGACTGTCTCGATATGGATTTAGAAATGCAAAAAGTTATGAGCGCTGTAAATATGGGAGCCGAATCAATAATGGACCTTAGCTCTTATGGAGACACTCAAAAATTCAGAAGAAAATTAATAAAAGAATGCCCTGCAATAATCGGTACAGTACCAATATACGATGCTGTTGTCTATTATAACAAACCACTTAAAACTATCACTGCGAAAGAATGGATTGATGTAGTCAGAATGCACGCCCAAGATGGTGTCGATTTTATGACTATTCATTGTGGTGTAAATAAACATACAGCAGAGCGTTTTAAACAATCAAAACGCCTTACAAATATAGTATCTAGAGGTGGGTCTATAATATTTGCTTGGATGGAGTTGACAGGAAACGAAAACCCATTTTTTGAATTTTATGATGAAGTTTTAGATATTTGCAGAGAATATGATGTGACAATAAGTCTAGGAGATGCATGCAGACCAGGAAGTGTCCACGATGCTGGAGATATATCTCAAATAGAAGAATTAGTAACATTAGGTGAACTTACTAATAGAGCTTGGGCAAAAGATGTTCAAGTTATGATAGAAGGTCCTGGCCATATGCCACTTAATCAAATAAAAGCAAATATGGAAATCCAAGAAACTATATGTAACGGTGCCCCTTTTTATGTATTAGGTCCTCTTGTTACAGATGTCGCTCCTGGATACGATCATATAACTTCTGCAATAGGTGGAGCAATCGCTGCAACATATGGAGCTTCTTTCTTATGCTATGTCACTCCAGCTGAACACCTTCGACTTCCTAATCTAGAAGATGTAAAAGAAGGTATAATAGCATCTAAAATCGCAGCCCACGCTGCTGATATTGCCAAGGGAATTCCTGGCGCAATAGATTGGGATAATAAAATGAGCGAGGCTAGACGTGAATTAGATTGGGAAAAAATGTTTGACCTAGCAATCGATAGCGAAAAGGCAAGACGATACAGAGCTGAATCAAAACCAGAAAACGAAGATACTTGCACAATGTGTGGAAAAATGTGTGCAGTTAGAAATATAAATAAAATCCTAAAAGGTGAAGACGTAGATATAATGGAATAAATCTAAAAATATCAGACTCATTTTTAGATTTAATACCTAATACGCTAACAAATAAAAAGACGGGTAATTCCCGTCTTTTTATTTTTCATTTATTTTATTTAATCTTTAATTATTAATCTTTTAATTCAGATACTATTCTTAATAAATCAAGTAATATATTTACAAAGTCTAAGTATAAATTAAGTACATGTATTGATAAGTCATTTCTACAAGTTACTCCGCCAGATTGAATATCGTATTTTAATAAACTCACATCATATAAGATATATGCCGAGAATAATATTATACCTAGTCCACTTACTGCTATATTAAAAACTGTTCCTTGTATAAATATATTTACAATACTCATTCCTATAAGAACTACTAATCCTACAAGTAAAGTACTTCCAAGCCCAATATAGTGTCCTGCTGGTTTTCTATGTGATATCAATGCTAATAAAGCGAATAATACACATGTCCCTAAAACTACATTCATAAATAATGTTGTCCCTAAATCATATAGGTAGTAAGTTAAAATAGGATACATAAGTATACCATCTACAAAAGTAAATAGATATACAAAGTTCATTGAAAAACTTCTAGGTATTACATTTTTTCTAGATAACAATGAAAATAATAAAAGACCTACAACTAAAACCCCTATAAAAATATTAGCAACATATACTAATGATGCTGGAATAAACATTTTTCCAAATAAAAAACCAATAAACATAAATACTATTGATATAGATAGATATTTGAATACTGCTTCCATTGGATTTTCTACTGTCATATAAGTTGATTTATTCATAATTTTACCTCTCCTTCTAAATTTATATTTTTATAATTTATACATCTTTTATAATTTAATTATA
>CALEBD010000046.1 GCA_937944945.1 uncultured Clostridium sp.
TTTACGGCGCAAAGTGTACAAAAGGGAAAAAGTGCAAAAATATTTACAAAATTAATAGTAAGAGAAGATGACATGAGTTTGTGCGGATTTTCAACTCAAATGGAACTTGAGATGTTTAAACTACTTACATCAGTGTCAAAGATAGGTCCAAAAGTAGGTCTTGGAATTTTATCTTGTGCAACGCCACCACAACTTAGTGCATATATCCTTAGTGAGGATATTGCAAAACTATCGAAATGTCCAGGCGTCGGTAAAAAAACTGCTGAGAGAATAATTTTAGAATTAAAAGATAAAGTAGATAAAGATATGGCAGAGTTTGAAGCTACTTTATTTAATCAAGCACCTACAGGATTAGAGTTAGATGAAGCATTAGAAGCATTATTAGCTTTAGGATATTCAAGTACAGAAGCTAAAGAAGCTGTTCAAAAATTCAAAAAAGACGGATTAAAAACAGAAGACTTAATTAAAAAATCACTTACATATTTAATGAGTAAGTAATTAGATTTAAATAGACGAAAATATAGAAAGGAGATTGGTAAATGTTTGATTTAGGTGATGAAAATAGATTGATAACTTCTAGCATGAAATCAGAAGATACAGAGACAGAAGTTAGTTTAAGACCTAAGAGTTTATCGGATTATTTAGGTCAGGAAAAAGTAAAAGAACAATTAGAAATATTTATAGAGGCAGCAAAATCTAGAAATGAGCCACTAGACCACGTTTTATTATATGGACCTCCAGGTTTAGGAAAAACAACTTTAGCTGGAATAATAGCCAATGAAATGGGTGTAAACCTTAGAATTACATCTGGTCCAGCTATTGAAAGAGCTGGTGATTTAGCGGCAATTTTAACTAATTTAGAGGAAAATGATGTATTATTTATTGACGAAATACACAGAATAAATAGGAGTGTAGAGGAAGTTTTATACCCTGCAATGGAAGATTACTGTATAGATATAATTATCGGAAAAGGACCATCAGCAAGAAGTATAAGGCTTGATTTACCAAAATTCACACTAATTGGTGCGACGACTAGAGCGGGAATGCTTACAAACCCACTTAGAGATAGATTTGGAGTAATATGCAAATTAGACTACTATACAGTAGACGAATTAGCTCAAATTTCAATGAGATCAGCAAATCTTCTAGAAGCAGAAATAAACTTAAATGGAGCAACAGAGATTGCTAGACGTTCTAGGGGGACACCAAGAATAGCAAATAGACTTCTAAAAAGAGTTAGAGACTATGCTCAAGTAAAAGCCGGCGGAAATATAACTGATGAAGTTGCAAATGATGCCTTAGAATTATTAGGTGTAGACAGTTTAGGTCTTGATGATGTTGATGAAAAACTACTTTTAACAATAATCCACAAGTTTGGCGGTGGGCCAGTAGGATTAGACACATTAGCAGCATCAATTGGAGAGGATAGAAATACAATAGAAGATGTTTATGAGCCGTATTTACTTCAACTAGGTTTTATAAATAGAGGGCCTAGGGGGCGTATTGCTATGCCAAGAGCATATGAACATTTAAATATAGAATATCCCCAAAAATAAGATTTTATAAAAGTCTACCCAAATAAATAAATATTTGTTATCATTGTATTTGTATGTTTTGACAAATATTTATTTAGAAAGGAAGTTAAAAAATTGAAAACAAGCGATTTTAACTTTGATTTACCAGAAGAATTAATTGCACAAGTTCCAATAAAAGATAGAACAAGTTCTAAACTTATGGTACTTAATAAAGAAACTGGTGAAATCGAACATAGAATATTTAAAGATATAATAGATTATTTAAATCCAGGAGATTGCCTAGTTTTAAACGACACTAGAGTAATCCCAGCTAGACTTATCGGTTCAAAAGTAGAAACAGGTGGAAAAATAGAATTTTTACTTTTAAAAAGAACTGAAGATGATACTTGGGAAACATTAGTTAAACCAGGTAAAAGAGCTAAAATAGGAGCTAGATTCTCATTTGGAGATGGCAAACTAATAGCAGAAGTAGTTGGAATGGGTGAAGATGGAGCTAGAATAGTTAAATTCGAATATAATGGTATATTTGAAGAAATTCTAGACGAATTAGGAAACATGCCACTACCACCATATATAACAGAAAAACTAGATGAAAGAGAAAGATATCAAACAGTTTATTCTAAACATAATGGTTCTGCAGCAGCTCCAACTGCTGGACTTCACTTTACAGAAGAATTATTAACTAAAATAAAAGAAAAAGGTGTTGATTTAGCATTCGTAACACTTCATGTTGGTCTTGGAACTTTCAGACCAGTAAAAGTAGATGATGTTAACAGCCACCAAATGCATTCAGAATTCTACATGGTGACAGAAGAAGCGGCAGAAAAAATAAATAGAGCTAAAGCAAATGGAAATAGAGTAATAAGTGTTGGTACAACAAGTACAAGAACTATAGAGTCAGTAGCTGATGAAAATGGCTTAGTAAAAGCTACATCAGGATGGACAAATATATTTATATACCCAGGATACAAATGGAAAGTTATAGATAACTTAATAACTAACTTCCATTTACCAGAGTCTACACTTATAATGCTAGTTAGTTCTTTAGCAGGAAAAGAGCATGTATTAAATGCTTACAATCAAGCAGTTAAGGACAAATACAGATTCTTTAGTTTTGGAGATGCAATGTTTATAAAATAATAATATCAAACTTAACTGGGGGCCGAAAAAATGAAAAGAAATACAAAGCAGACTTTTATTAAAATAGCACATTTATGTGAGATTTTACTATCAGTAGTAATACTATTAGTCATACTTTTAGGTATATTCGATATTTTGAGAGAGGTTTATGGTGCTTATATTATCGACTTCGAAAATCCTGTTAATTACGAGCAACTAAATAACTTCTTGGCACAAATATTATTACTTGTAATAGCCGTAGAATTAGTAATTATGCTTTGCTTACATCGACCTGAAACTTTATTAGAAGTTCTTTTATACGCAATAGCAAGAAAGCTACTTTTAATACCTAAGTCATCAAGTGCAGGTGAATTATTATTAGGTGTATTAGCTATAGCAGCTATATTCTTCATTAAGAAATATTTAATGCCGGAAAAGGACAAAGAAGGCATAGAAAAAGAATCAAAATCTACTATCAAAAGTATAATAGCATCTTATCTAAAAGATGATGATGAAAATGTAAGTATGTTTTAATAAATATACTTACATCATAAATTTAATATAGAGATGAATCAATATATTTGAAATTTTAAGGAGAAACAAAATGAGTGCAATAAGATACGAACTTATCAAAACTTGTAAACAAAGTGGTGCAAGACTTGGAATATTACACACACCACATGGAAGTATAGAAACGCCTATATTCATGCCAGTTGGTACACAAGCAACAGTAAAGGCGATGACACCAGAAGAATTAAAAGAAATAGGATCACAAATAATCCTAAGTAATACTTACCACTTATATATGAGACCAGGTCACGAATTAGTAAAAGAAGCTGGTGGGCTTCACAAATTTATGAACTGGGACAAACCAATATTAACAGATAGTGGTGGATTCCAAGTATTCTCACTAGGACCACTTAGAAAAATAACTGAAGAAGGTGTTACATTTAAATCACATTTAGATGGTTCAAGACACTTCATAAGTCCAGAAAAAGCTATGGAGATACAAAATGCATTAGGTTCAGATATAATGATGGCATTTGACGAATGTGCTCCATACCCAGCTGACAGAGAATACGTTAAAAAATCTTTAGAAAGAACTACAAGATGGCTTCAAAGATGTAAAGATGCTCACAAAAATACAGAAAACCAAGCATTATTCGGTATAATCCAAGGTGGTATGTATAAAGATTTAAGAGAGCAATCAGCAAAAGAAATAACTGCTATAGATTTACCAGGATACGCAATAGGTGGACTTAGTGTTGGAGAACCTAAACCACTTATGTACGAAGTATTAGAATATACTACACCACTTATGCCAGTTGATAAGCCAAGATACCTAATGGGTGTTGGTTCACCTGACGACTTAATCGAAGGTGTAATAAGAGGAGTAGACATGTTCGACTGCGTACTTCCAACTCGTATAGCTAGAAATGGTACTGCTATGACTAGCCAAGGTAAAGTTGTAGTTAGAAATGCTGCTTATGCTAAAGACTTTACTCCATTAGATCCAGAATGTGATTGCTATTGCTGTCAAAACTACACAAAAGCATATATAAGACACTTAGTAAAAGCTAACGAAATATTAGCTGCTAGACTTATAACTACACACAACTTAAGATTCTTACTTAAATTAATGGAACAAGTTAGACAAGCAATAAGAGAAGACAGACTATTAGACTTTAGAGAAGAATTTTTTACTAAATATGGGTATGA
>CALEBD010000047.1 GCA_937944945.1 uncultured Clostridium sp.
TAAATAAACTTTTATGTAATCTATACGAGCTTTATCCATTATTATTCCATCTTCAAATTCATCTTTATATCCCATACCATTTTCTGTAATATATATTTTGTTATAATTTGGATAATCTTTCTTTATTCTCATTAATAAATCATATAGACCTTCTGGATATATTAACCAGTCCCAATCAGTTCTTTGTAAACCTTCTTTGTATATTCTTTCTCCTATACCTTTTACTCTATAAACTGAACTACCTTTATCTCCAGTTCCATTATGATGAATCATACTTTCTCCATCATAAGCTTTTATAAAATGACATTGATAGTGATTTATTCCTAAGTAATCATTTCTATTTGCTGCTTTTTTCATTATTTCAAAATCTTCATCTCTAAAATCATAAGTAGCATTATTAACTTTACAAATATGATCTATAGCTTCCATTGTTTCTTTTGAGTAATATCCTAAATATGTAGCATCTAATAAAAATCTTATTGAGAATGCATCTTCTATAAAAGCTGCTCTCTTATCTTCTTCTGAGTCAGTTGCTGGATATTTAGTTTCTAATGAATGAACTACACCTATTTCACCTTCATAGTTGCCATCTTTAAATAGATTTACTGTCATAGCATGAGCTAACATCATATTGTGAAGACATTGTATTATTTTTGTAAAATCAAATTTTATTCCTGGAGGGAATATTCCCAATAAGTATTGATTAGTTGCCACAGGATAAATTTCATTAAATGTAGACCAATAATGAACTTCTTTAAATTCATTAAAACAAAATTCTGCATATTTAAGGAAAGCATCTATTGTATCACGATTTAAAAAATCTCCGTTATCAAATAATGTCTTTGGTGTATCGAAATGATGTAGTGTTACAAATGGAGTTATATTTCTTTTTTTGCATTCTTCAAATACTCTATGATAGTAATCTACACCTTCTTGATTTACTTCCCCTGTTCCAGTTGGAAAAATTCTTGTCCATGCGATAGATATTCTTATAGAATCTATACTAAATTTTTCACATAATTTTATATCTTCTTCATATCTGTGATAAAAATCACTTGCTGGATCTGGACTGAATCTTCCTTGTTTTTCTAAGAATTCATCCCAAGCTACTGCCCCTTTTCCACCTTCTTTAGTAGCTCCTTCTGCTTGATATGCAGCTGTTGCTCCACCAAGCATAAAATCTTTTGGTAAAGTTTTAAACATACGATAGTCCTCCTGTACATTATATTTCATTGATTTATTGTATTTATTTATTTTTAATCTTTTTAAACGTTTTTTAATGTTTGTTATTGTTTTCTTTTGTTTAATTATACATCTATATATCTATTAAGTCAATCGTTTTCCAAATTTTTTTCCAAGAATTTCAACATATTTTATTCAAATATAAAATCGTTTACTTTCAATATATTCCTAGCTCATATGAATATTTTTCTACACACCTATAGCAGTATCATTTCTAACTTTATTTTTTGTTTGTTTTTGTTTGTTTTTATTGACTTAATATTTAATATATGATAAATTATGTTTAAAGCAAGGAGTGATAACTATGTTAAAAAGAGAGAGATTATATAAAATTGTCGAAATGGTAAATTCTAAAGGTATCATAAATGTGAACGATATAATAAATGAACTTAACGTTTCTGATATGACAGTTAGAAGAGATCTAGACGAATTAGATAAAGCAGGAAAACTTGTCAGAATCCATGGAGGAGCTCAAAGTATTTCTTATTCTATAAATCAAGAACTCTCACACACAGATAAAAAGGGGCTCCAAATCGATGAAAAAAGTAAAATTGCACAATTAGCTGCTTCTTATATACAAGACGGAGATACTATATTTCTCGGTCCTGGGACAACTATTGAGTTATTAGCTCAAAATATAATAAATAAGCGCATTCGTGTAATAACAAACAACTATCCAGTTTTTGATATTCTAAAATTATCAGACACTATAGAGTTAATATTAACTGGTGGTAACTTTAGAAAAAATACTAGAGCATTAGTTGGACCTGTAACTAATGCAAATTTAAAAAAATTAAATTTTAATAAATCGTTTATAAGTGCAAATGGTATACATAATGAAGCTATATGTAATTACAATATCGAAGAAGGAAAGGCTCAAGAAATCGCATTAGATAATTCAAGGGAAAAATACCTTCTTGTCGATCATAAAAAGATAAATAAAGATGATTTTTATGTATTTTATAACCTTCACAATATCGACTATCTTATAACTGATTGGGGTATCAATAGCGATGTACAAAAGCACTATGAACAATATGTAAATATAATAATAGCAAAAAAATAATACAAACAAAGGAGTAATTTATGAAAGGAATAATTTTTGATTTTAATGGAACAATGTTTCAAGACTCACACTTACATGAAGCCGCATGGGTTCATATGGTAAAAAAATACTCTAAAGGAGAATTAACTGAGCATGATATCTCTGTAAATCTTCATGGTAGAACAAATAAAGAAATTCTTAATTTCTTTGTTTCTGATTCTTTAACTGATGAGGAAATAGAAAAATTATCTTATGAAAAAGAAGCTTACTACAGAGAGTTATGTCTAGAAAGACCTGAAGAATTAAAACTAACAAATGGATTAACTGATGTTTTAGATACTCTAAAAGAAAATAATATACCTAGAACTATAGCTACTGCTACAGTTAAAGAAAACTTAGATTTTTATTTTGATATATTTAAATTAGGAAATTGGTTTGATATTAATAAAGTCGTTTACGATAATGGAACTTTTCCTGGTAAACCAGCACCAGATATCTTTTTAATAGCATCTAGTAAATTAGGATTAGATCCTAGTGAATGTTTAGTTGTTGAAGATGCATTCTCTGGAATTAAAGCTGCTAGAAAAGCAAATATAGGTAAAATAATGGCTATAGATCCTTTTGGAAAAAATGCTGAATTATTTGCTGAAAATAATATGTGTAAAGATGGTTTAATTAAAGATTTTACTAATTTCTTCGAAGTTTCTAAAGAATTTAAATAAAACTATAAATCATAAGAAAATGAGCTGTTCTATCTCAAGAGGACTATGAACAGCTCATTTTTTTTAAATTTTTTCAAAAAAAGCCATCGCACTAATATAAAATTACGATAGCTTTGTATAAAATATAAAAATATATGTTATATATGAAAACAATCAAATTTAAATCATTACAAATTCAATTGTTTTGGGAGCTTTAATTAAATATTTATTTAATCAATCCAAAAGAATAAGTTGTGCTTTGAAGATATTGTTCATTTTCTTTTAATATAGATCTATCTATAAAGCACATATCTTTTCCAATTGGAGGTGCTTGTGTTTCAAAACAAATTCCATGGCGTATAGGAGGTAATTTTCCCATATAAGTATTTTTCTTTTGTTGAGAATTCATAGTATAAATAACTACAGCGTCTTGGCTGGTTTGAATAGTCATATTACGTTTACTTTTTGGATCTTCAACGTATATTTTTTTATCGTCTTTTAATAAAAACGCATGATCATACCCCTTGCCAAATTTTATTTGCTGATTATTATCATCGATATCTTTTCCTATAGATTTAAGTTCTGTAAAATCAAACGGTTTATTATCCTTTACTTTTAAAATTTTACCTGTTGGAATAGAAGTCTCATCAAGTTCTAAGAAACTGTCACAATCAAGCTTTAAATTAAAATCTGTTACAGGTCTTTTTATATTACCGCTTAAGTTAAAATAACTGTGATTTGTCATATTAACTAAAGTCGTTTTATCACTATCTGCCTTATAAATAATGTCTAATTTAAAATCCTTATATATTTTATAAACGACTTCAGCATATAATTTTCCAGGGTAATTCTCTTCTTTATCTTGTGAAACTCGACTTAAATTTAATAAAACATACTCTTCAGTTTCTTCAACTGCTACATCCCATATTTTTTTATTGAAACCTTCATCGCCTCCATGACCTTGATGTAAACCGTAGTTTTTATTTAGTTGATATTCTTTACCTTCTATAACTACTTTTCC
>CALEBD010000048.1 GCA_937944945.1 uncultured Clostridium sp.
TCTGAGGACGTACTGTACTAAAACTAGAAATTCTCATATTGTTTAATTTAATTGTTTATTTATAATTCGTCATCTCATAATGACGCGATTGATTTATCTGGATTTGATTTATTTTTCTCTTCATTAGTAGGTATTACAGTTGAAGGTTTAGGAGGCTCATTCTTAGGAGCTGCGGGCTTCCTAGTTTCCTTAATTAAACTCTTATAATACTGAGAAATACCTGAAATAGCATCTTTACCAAAGAGACGATACCAAGCGAGCTCTACAAGAACTTGTGGATCATTTAAATCTTTAAAGAACTGGCTAGCTCCATTTTCATCTTGATCTAGAATATAACTAAAGATCTCTTGTTTATCGTGATCTTCAATTTGTAAACTATCAGATTTTTCATCTTGATAGTCAAGAGAGATTTCATTGAAATTTACTAACTGTTCCTCAAGTGTTGATTTAAATGCGTTATACTGTTCCTCTTGAGCTCTTTGTGCATCTTCTACTGCTTTATCTTCTTGTGCTTTATATTGGTTTCGAATTGTCTCTACCTTTTTCTTAAATAAGTCTTCATTACTCTTTGCTAAGTCTAAATCTGCTTGAATTTCCTCTTCAGTCATACCTTCAAACTTAGATTTAAGATCGGCAATATACAATTCTTCATCAGAGTAGTCATCTACAGAATAAGCTTTATTAACAGGTCCATTCTGATTAATGTAGTCTTGTACTGCTTTTTGAGAATAGTATTCAACAACATCTTGAATTGTAAGATTGTTGTTACGAAGGTACTCAATAGTATGAACTTCATCTTCAGTTAAGTCAGGTTTTGCTAATTCATTTAAAATATTTAGTTGTTCTTCCCTATCTAAAGTATTGAAATCTACTTCTTGTTCATTACCTTCTTCATCTTGATAAATTAATGTTTTTCCATCTCTTAAACCTCTTCCTTTTAAGAATTCACTAAATACATCAAGATCTTTATCTTTTGGTTCAGGATCTGAGTTAGTGTCATTAGGGATTGGTTCAGGAGTTGGATCATTTTGGTTATCAGGATTTGTATCTCCTTCGAGATTAGTTTTTGTGTCAGAATCATCTGGTTCTAGCAGATTATCCCAATGATTTTGTCCGTCGATAATCATAATTCTTATTTTTCCTTATTAATTGATTATTAATGTGTTTTAATATTCGCAGCAAATATAATATATAAATTTCTAATTTCCAAATAAAATAGAATAAATTTTATATTAATTCTCACTTTGAATAGCTTCTACAAAGTCTAAGATATTATCAGTAATAGATCCAGCTTTATCAAGCTTTTCAATAATTGACTTTAAGAATCCAATTTCACTGTCTGTAAATTCAACTGTTAATAGTTCCTTTTCAGGAGACCACACAATTCTACCATCTTTATTCTCAATCTTCAATGCTTCGACTTCCTCACTTGAAAAGTCAATCTTTTTCCGAACATTTCTTTTTGAAATCATTTCAGTTACAGAACCTTGCTCAGGAAGATTCATCAGTAACATTAATCGAGTAGCTACATTTAAATCAATTTTTTTCATTTTAGTTTTATTCATATTAGTTCATATTTTTAATTTGTATTTGCAAAGTTATAGATTATTTAATAAATAAACAAATTTTTATCTAATTTATTGTATATAAACAAAAAATGCCGCATTTCTGCGGCATATCTTGTAAAAATTAATCTTTTTTATCTATTTCTTTTATTTCTATGACTAGCTTTTGACGACAATCATCACATAAAAATCTTTTAGCTATTTTAAACATACTTTGACCAATTTCACCTGTTAAGTATTGATATTCTTCTCCATATGGTTTAATTTTCAATGCTGAACTAATATGCATTGCTAAATGACCTTTTTCATGATCAAATGTATTTTGAAATTCTTCAGCAGATGTTGTCAATCCAATAACTACAATGGAACATTTATGTTTGAAGTTTGAATAGGTAATTCCTATATTATATTGGTTACTTCTTAATAAATTTTCTGCTTTTACAAGTTCAGATCAACTACATCCTATTAGTTCTAATTCTTCTAGAATTTCATCTGTATAATAAGTATCTACTGCATAATATACAGTTACGTGCCAATCTCAATCCTCCAAATAAATGTTCTGTACTACCATATTAGATCATATCTTCTCACATTATTGGAGTTCCTGAGCCTATGCAGTCTGCATAAAATCTTGTTAGAGCCTTTCCATCATATCCATCTATATCATCTAAGTAATCTTTAACAAACTGTAATAAATACTGTTCGCTAATAATAGATGATTCAAAAAAATCTGATTTGGCCATATGGTATACATACATTACATCGTATCCTACACAATTATCTACTTTTATTCCATAGTTTCTAAACAATTGCTCTAATTCGCTTTTAGGAGTTAATGTTACCTCTTCAGGCTTTCCATTAGCTCCTCTTTTGCGCATTTTAGATACAGCTCAATCACATAGCTTTTTATTAAAATGCCATCCGTTTTGTGCCAGATATTCTTCCATTCCTGAAGGCATTTTGTCTCTAATATCTAGTCTATCTCTTTTCATAACTACCGACCTCCACGATATCCAGAACGATAAGATGATCTATAACCTGATCGTTCTCCCATCATTTCTTCCATAGCTTTTTCGTATCCGTCTTCATAGCCACATTCGTATGCTTCTCTTTCAGCTTTTTCCATTTTTTCTGACTTATCACGCATACCCATTCTGTAGTCCATTTCTCTGTCGCGGCCTTCTCTAATTTCCCACACTCTCATATATTACTCCTTTTTTAATTGTAACATTAATTCTCTATTTAATTCCATTAATTCAGTAATACTTTTAGACATTTCTCCTACTTGATTTTTTAAAGAATTTATTTCAGATTGTTGCTGTTGTTTTTCTGCAAGTTCTGGATTTAATTCTGTTAAAATGCGATCAAAGCAGGTTATCATTTCTTTGTGGAAATCTACACTACTTATAATGGCTGCACTTTTTTGTTTTAGGCTGCCAATCTCTGCATTCATCGCTTCTCTACTATCAGATAATACTATATTACTGTTATTAAAATCTGCAATATCTAAATTAGCTGGAATTTTTTGATATGTAACGTCTTGGTTATTAACCTTAACGGTAATATCAACAACCATCTCTTGTGGCTGTCCAAACATTGGTTGAATTGGATATTTAGGGACAGGCATTGAAACACTTACAACAGAACCAACATCTAAATGTGGAGATGCGTCTTTATATAAAATATATATCTGACTATTTGGCCTTAAGTTTGAAAACATATATTACAAATTATTTGCTAAGCAGCTGATGCTGCTGGGTTAGTAAACTCTAAAAATCTTATTACGCCCGTACTCTTATTGATATACGCTAGACGTTGGGTATTTCCTTGTACATTTGAACCAGTAACGTTAGAACCTTGACTATCTACAACACTGATTTTAGTTTTTCCTGTAGTGTCTCCACTCGATATTGTTGAAGCTCCACTAGGAACTCCTACTAATACAGGTAAATCTTCGCCACCAGTAGGTGCGTCAGCGTGTATTGTCAACAGTACTATACTCTCACATGGTAATTTACTATATAAACAAGGATTAATACCATAATCAACAGAGCTCTCTGTAAGAGCTACTGCATTAGTGGATAACTTATAAATACCTCCAATATCAATTCTTGGAAGTCCTTCATTTCGAACAGGTACGGGACCTAAATTCCACCAATAAGGATTAATAATATTAATCATAATCTATATATTTATTAGCAACCACATGAAGTAGTATAAGGATTAACACTAAAGTTAACAGGCTGACTATAGCTTACAGGAACTAAATTACCCATTGCTGGGATGTAAGGAATAGTTACTGTAGCAGGCTGTTTACACTCTATTGCACCTAGTCTTGCACTTAAGTCTTGAAGAGCCGCGTTCACGGGAGCAATTGTTTGAGCTTGGAAAGCTTGAATAGCATTTGTTTGATGCTCTTGAGAAAGCTGATTGATAAGCGCAGATTTATCCTCACGTAAAGCATCGATTTTGTTCTGCAATTCTCTCATTTCAAGTTGACAAAATTTATCACTAATAAGAGTAGTTTGCTGATCTATCTTACTTCCAAGAGTATTAGTTTGGTTCAGAGTAGCTAACTGACCTTCATATCCCTGACGTTCAATAGCTGTACGAACATCGCAGCAGCATGATGCAATTTGTGATGCAATCTGGCAATTACCTGCTTGGATAGCATTGATAATTTGCTGTCCACTCATACCTACCTGATTACCTACAGACTGAATCTGACTTTGAACTGAATTAATAGCTGACTGTACAGCATTAATATCGCAATTTAATGTAGTAGCTAACTGACTAATTGCATTTCCGTTTCCATTAATAGCTTGTAATAGCATCTCTCTACCATAATCATTATTAAGCTGGTTACCTAAACCCCCAGCACCATTATTACCAAATCCGTTACCTCCTCAGCCCATAAGGAAGAACAAGAAAATTACCCAGATGAACCATCCACCTTCTCCAAAACCATCATTATTACGGCCTTGCATTGCTAATAGAACGTTTGGATCTACACCTCTTTGTGAAAGCATAGGACCTAAAAGAGATAAAATACCATTGTTACCTGCGCCTTCACCAAACACATAAGTTTTTTCTTCTGCCATATTAAAAAATACTTAAATTGTTAAACATTTTGTTTTTGTTTTGTTGATCAACAGTACAAATTTACAATAGCAAAAGACTAAAACATAACGTTACTATTAAAATAAAAAATCCCCTTAAGTTTCTCAACTTAAGGGGATTACAAAGATCCATAATTAGTAACTTGTTACTAATTGTTTTCTATAAATTTATCTAAGTCTTTCTTATATCAAAACAATTCTTTAAAACCTATTTGTTTACGACCATTAGGAATCTTCTTTGCCTTAACATAATTGTCAAAAGTCGCTCTACTAACTTTTAAGTATTTACATGCTTGTTACTTGCTAAGTTTTTCATTCTTATTAGTTATTCCAGAAAGATATTCAATTACTTCTTCGCACTCTTCTGGACTAAGATTAGAATTACCAGTATCGATATCGTTAACAATTTTTAATAAAATTTCTCTAATAATCTTTAACATAATTAACCATAAATTGCCCCATTAACTAAAACAACGCCTCTAACATAAGTTATACAGTAGCATTTGTAGTTTCCGCCAGATAAACTATCAATTCCATCCATTTTGTGATAGTTTTCTCCAAAAGTTACATCAACAGTATTCGCTACTAAGATAATAGCATCAGGATTATTTTCTGTAACATATACTTCAGTTACATTCACAGAGCCACTGCTAGCAAAATACAATCCTGGTTTACCTGGAGTGTCTACAGAAGGTAGTTTTTTTGCATAAATATTATCTAAATCAATAGTAGATGCTGAAGATCCTGTATAACTTGTAGTTGAACCTCCTGCAGTAACATTTAATGCACATGGGTTTGGAAGTGTGATAGGAATTTCAGGTATATCGTTAACATTTGCTGGAGTAAAACCTAATGCTGCAGTTACGGCTCCTTTAGTAACAGCTATATATGCTTGATTTGAACTGTTTAAAACTAAAGGTAAATTAACCCCTGAAGCAGTAGCTCCAATCTTTATACCTCCAGCTTCTGTTGATGTAGCTATATAATTAAATCTGCCGAAGGCGTTAAATTCAAGGGAGCTCCCAATGATAAGATCTGAAATATCAGCATCCTGAGCTGATATACCTCCCATAAATGTTTTTTCTCCTGCAAATGACTGATCTCCAGTAGTTACTACACCAGATTGTGTAGCAGATGCCACAGGAATAGCATTAAAAGATACAGCAGACATTCCAACTCCAGTCAAAGAACCTGTTGGTCCTGCTGTTGTTCCATTAGTCCAAGTAAACGTTGTTGGATAATAATTATCTCCAGCCTCTGTAATAAATCCTTGTGAATTGACCCAACTTTGAGTAGCATATCCATTTAAATCAGTCTTTAATGCCAAATTAGAAAGTGTTTGGCTAGAATTTTTAATGGATTTAGTTCCTGCTCCAATTATAATATAATCTACAGCAAGATTTCCACTAGCCATTACATCTCCACCACCCGCTGAACCAATTTTTTCATCAATTTCAGATTGAGAATAAGTTTCAGACTTTGTATAACGATTATTTAATGCTTCAGTAACTACTTTATTTTGGACAGGATTAACAGAACTTGTACTTAAAGAAGAATCAACTACAGTTCCATCAGGTATATCAAAATTAAGATCTGATTCATCAACTTTGTCTTTATAAGCAAGAGCTCCTGCATCTGTAATTTGAGCTAGAGGATGAGTATGTGCTGCAGGAACATAAGTTTCTGGTTTTCCTGTAACTTTATCTCATGCTATTTCTTTCTCATCAACATATGACTTTAATGCTAAATTATTAATTAAAATACCTGAATCTTTAACAGTTTTTCCTGGACCATTAGAAGTTATTACTCTATCCGCAGTAGTAAATGCCTCTGCTGCAATTACATCTCCTGCTCCAAAACCTGTTAACTTATCGTCAACTTCGTCTCTTGTATAATAATTAGAAAGATCAATTTCTGTATCACCAATCTTCTCTCATTTTCCATCAACAAATACATATTCATCATGTATATCTGGAGCAGAACCAGATTTCTTAACAAGATAAATAATATTTGTCTCTCCAACACTTGGAAGTTGATCAACAATCTCAATTTGAAGATTAGCTAAATTAGCAATCATTTCTTTTAAGATTCTTCCTTGGTTTGCAGATAATGATTTATCAGCAGCAAGAGACTCTAAATTATCTACAATTGAACTTTTTATCTGATTATTAATAGTTGTATGTACATTATCAATAGCTTGTCACACTCCTCCAGAAGTAATTAAATTTTTACTTCCTTCTGTCGGCTCTTCTTCTATTGAATTAATAACTTTTGGTATATCAGTTAATACTTTAGCATATTCTTCTTTAGTGCCTGTATACCCATTTTCTTGTGCAATAAGATAAGCATCTTTACCAGGAGCACCAATTGTTCCAGGAAAAATAATCCATTTCTTTTGCTTTTTATCATAAATTTTTACACTCATAATTTATATATTTTTAAGATTATGCATATACTGCACCATTAACTGCAATTTTGCTATTTGCCATATAACTTAAGCAATAGATATATCACGTCCCAGATAAATCATCTAATCCATCCATTTTAATAACATTACTTGCAGTAAATGTAAGTTTAGCACTACTTATAATAACTGAATCAGGATTGGTTGAAGAAAATCCATTTAAAGTTGATATAGCTTTTGATGTACCACAACTGTAACTATATCCTGCATCAACTGTTGAACTAGTCAACATTCTTACACTTAAAGGTTTTGAAGTACTAATAGATACTGCAGATGAACCTGTGTATGAAGTTCCATTAATTGTTAATGCATATGGATTAGGTAATGCAATAGGAATTTCAGGTAAATCTATAGTAACTGCAGATGACCCATTAAAACTTTGTCCATTACTAAACTGTAAACTGTTCAATAGTCTTTTAGCGGTATTAGCAGTTCCTGAATATGTTCCTCCACTAGTTCCAAAATCATAATCTCCATCTTTTCCTATACGAATTACCCCCTCTGTATTATAACCAATTCAAAATCCTTCTCCTGGAGTTGCTTCATTAATATTAGTTACATTAATAGTATCTATAGTTTTTATTCCACCAAAAGTTTGATCTCCAGTAGTTACTACACCAGATTGTGTGGCAGAAGCTGAAGGGATTGCTCCAAATGAAACTGCACTCATTTCAGAACCAGTCAAAGAACCTGTTGGTCCTGCTGTTGTTCCATTAGTCCAAGCAAATGTTGTTGGATAATAATTTGTGTTAGTATCTGTTCAAGGTACATTTACATAGGCTTTCCCATGACTTAATTGTACAGCATAGTTTTTGTCCTCTGTTGTATATCCAATTTGAATTCCTCCATAAGTACTAGAGGTTGCAACAGGTATATATGCAGATATAGTTAATTTATTTTGTGTAGGAGTTAAAATTATATTACTTCCTGATACAAAATTTAAAACCTTACCAGCACTACCATTAAATGTATAAACAGAAGTGTCTTCAGCACTACCATTATTTATTTTTAATACAAATGGATTTAATACCTGATTGGCTTGTCCTGCAGTAATGGCAGATTGATTTACCCATTTAGGAGCGCCATTTCCAGTTGATTGGAGGATTTGTCCTGAAGTTCCAATTTCTGTTGGGGCATAAATCATTGGAATAGATGTTGCTACATTAGAATAAACCTGATAGCCAACCGCATTTACTTGAAGACTACGTAATGAAAGTGTAGGAGCTCCAGTTACTCCAGACCAAGGTACACTTGTAGCAGCCCCTGCAGTAAATACTTTAAATTTAGTAGCAAAAGTAGATGCAGATTCGGATACGCAGAAGTACATAGGACCTCCTGAACCAATCTGAACAACATCTCCTTCTTGTATAGTTAAACTCATTGCAGCTGATTGGGACTCCACTACATATAATCTCTCCATTGCAGCCGCAGGAATTTTAGAAATAGGAATCTCAGGAAGTCTATCAGCATTAAGAGTTCCAGAAGTAATTTTAGATGCATCAAAACCATTTAATGTACTATTAATACTTACGTTGCTAGAACCATCAAAAGTAGCACTACCAGATACTGCTCCAGCTATTGCTATAACTCTTGGTGTAGCTAATTTTGTTGCAGTTTCCACATTTGTTTGTAAAGGATGAACGTGATCTTCTCTTGCGTATTTAGTTGAAGTACCAACTGCTGCTGTTCCAGATGCTTTAGGAGTAACTGTAGCTGCAGTTGGAATAGAAGAAGTATTAGCTTTAGCATTTACTTGTCCTTGTAATTTAGCAAATGCATTTAAAATAGAATCAGTAGCAGTAATAGAGGCATTTGTTCCTGCAGGTAACTTTTCAAGTGTTTTTTCAGTTATATAAGTATCCTCTACATAACTTCTAACTATAGAATTTATATTATTATTATTTGCTATAGAAAGCGAATTATCTTCATCAAAAATATAAAGTTGTGTACTATCATCGTAATATGCAACATATGTATTAATATCACTAGTACTACCTTGTAAAAGACTCATAAATGATGAGTTATCTATACTTGCTGAAAAAATTATAAAATCTATAGCTCCTTCTAACTGAACTATATCTCCTACTTTTGCATTGTTTTTAAATAATGCAGCATAAGAAATATCTTCAGTAATTTTTAACATATCTCATGTTGTATTACTTTTATAAAAAGTACCATGAGTGTAAATCTCTTTAGTATCTTGAATAAAAGTAGTATAATTATAAAATGTATTACCTTCGTCTGCGGTTAATGCAGGATTTGGAACATTAGCATTAAAAGCAGCCCTAGTTTTAAAATGTATGAATTTATTCTTAATTGCCATAATAAACTAGTCTAATAAAAAAATTAAAAAAAAATAAAAGGGAATAGGGATTATTCCCTATCCCCTTTTACAAATATATTATTCGAATTCTGCCCAAGTTAGTGCAGAATTAACAATAGAGTCAACATAAGCTTTTACATCACTGGCTTCAGCAAGACCTTTAGCACTTGAACTTGCACTAGCTACAGCTTGTAACATAGAAGTAACTGTTACTGTAGTTCCACTTTTACTAGTTGCGATATAATTAGAATCAGTGCCATTAACTATCTGAATTGCAGTATCCGCTTTAGTACCTTGAGTAAAAGTTGCATAAGCACTTGATTCAGTATAAGCTGCACTCTTAAGACCATTAACTGTACCTTTAAGCTGTTTACTAGACATGCTAAATTTAACTTGTCCATTAGTAGTATTAGCTGTATCTACAGTAATAGCTCCAATTTGTCCTCCGAATGATTGAACACCTGAAGCCGCGGCTTGAGAAACTTTAGTATATAGATCTTCTAATGCCTCCTCCACAGTAGATCCTGCTGAAGATGTATTATAAACATATATATCATCTCCAACTAACTCAATATCTTCACTTAGTGCTTTACCATTTACTTTTCTTGTAGTTGGGACCTTTCCATTAAGAGCAGTATCAAGTCCAGAGATTTTAGAAATAGCTAAAGTAGGAATATCAGATTCCTCAAGATTTGCTCCAGCAGTTACTAAACCTTTGGCATCATAGGTAATCTTACACTTTGTACCTGCTGTAATATTTGCATTTGCAGTTACTTTTCCATCAACGGTTGTCGTTAAACTATTAAATGCAGTTAGAGTAGGCACTTCAGCTTTCTTAGCATAAGCAGATAGATCAATTGTTCCACCTAGCTTATCCCACATTCCTGTTTGACTTCCTGCACCAGCTTCAATTGCTACAAAGTTTGAACCAGCTTCAAAAGCTTCTCCATTTAGAGTGCCTGCAGCAACTACATTATAAACATCGCCAATAACAACTCCTGTAAGGGCAGTAAGAGCTGAAGCATCATCTACAGAACCCTTCATCTTGTATACACTACCAACAGCAGAAGCTACTTTATTGTCAACTTCTTCTTTAGTGTACGTAGTAGCTTGAGGAGCTGCTGCATCAGCTGTAGCTTTAACTTCGTTAAGAGCAGTTGTAGTAGCTTTAGCAGCTAAGTCTGTAGTCAGACTAGTTACTTTACTTTGAGGAATTTCTCCTACAGCAAATGTAACAGTACTAGTTCCAGATTGAGTAACTGTTGTACCATCTCCCTTATAAACAATAGCAGCAGGAATTTTGCTAATCTCAGTGTCTGTATATGATTTAGCTGCAGTTATAGCAGAAAGTTTCTCCGCTCCCACGTGTGCCTTTAGACCATAATAACTCTGTGTACTTGGAGTATCTCCAAGTGTTCCAATATTTAACTTCTTTTCTAACTCTGTAGTAACTGCAGAAGCTGAGGCTACATCTGATAGATTTAGAGAGATCTCTTCTCCACTTTCATTAATAATTTTAAGAGTTTTAGCACTCTTATCCCAACTTGCAGACTTGACGCCATCACCGAATTTATCAACAGCAGTAGCACTTGTTGCTACTTTAATCATACCTGTTGATGTTTCAAAATAAATTCTACCAACTACAAGACCTGAAGCGGGAACTGTAGCAATTTTTTGAAAACTTAAATTTGTTGTCATTTTATATTTTTGAGTTTTAACCCCCCCCCTCACTAACGTGAGGAAGGGGAAATTATTATTTTATTCAACTTCTGTCCAATACATATCTAATTTGCCATCGTCTCCAACTTTAATTGAAGATGAAGCTGATACTAATTTAGATACATTTACAGCTAAAGCTCTAGAAGTACCTGTAACAGTAACAGTAATAGTCTTATCAGGACTTGTTAGTGATGTAATACCTCCTGCAACAGCGGTTCTAATACTATCACTAAGAGCCTGCATACCAGCAGCGATTGTTTGATCTGCACCAATTTCAGCACCACCAGTAATGGAAACTCCAACTTTTACAGTTGAGCCTTTTATTCCACTAAGATCCAACTTAAGACCTTCGGCTGATTTTGATAGTGCTTCATTTGAAGCTGGATCTAACTTAACATCAATAACATTTTCTTCTGTAATTGAAACTGCATTACCAGGAGTTAATTCGTCTTGCTTACCTCCAATAGATGTTTGTAAAGATTCAATGTCAGATTTATTAGTTCTGATTTGATTTAAATCAGTATCAGAAATTAAACCTGAACCTTCAACCTTATCAACTTTGTTATTAAGCTGATTAGTAACTGTAGTAATCTGTCCTTCTAAAGCGGTATCAGCTGCTTCTAGTTCTGTTTTTGCTGCAGAAATTGCATCATCTACTTGTGTTTTTGTATAGTAGCCTGAAAGATCAATTGTACCTCCCAGAGGATCCCACTGTGTGCCATCCCAAGCATAATTTGTACCTGCTGGAGTAGTACCATGAGCTCCAACTACATTCCAAACATCACCTTTCTTATTTCCCTTAGCAGGAAGTTCTTCATAAGTATCTTTAGTACCTTTGTAATCAAGAGCTGCAGCTACAGAAGCTTTTAGTTCATCTACAAGAGTTTTTAAAGCTTTACCTTGTGCTGCTGAAAGAGCTGCATCTGTTCTATCACTTTCAAGTGAATCAATAATCTCAACTACTTTTCCAGTAGCAACAGTTTCCCAAACTCTATTAGAACCATCAGGATCAAACCCTTTAAGGATATATGCTGTCTTATTTTCTTTTACATAAACGAAAAGACCTTCTACTAACTGAATAGTAGGCATTGCGTCACGGTCAGCTAATGTAGCTTGAACCGTTCTATTATCTAATGGTAGATTCGCACCTAAATCAAAACCTGAACCTACCGAAATACCTTTACCAAAAAATTCTGCCATAATTAGTTAAAGTTTACATAGTAAGTACTAGGTTGCGTCATCTTACCAGATAAATATACTGTGTAATTAACAGCTTGACCATCTAAACCAGTAACCGAAACTGTACTAGTTGCATATGAACTAGTTACATCAAAGTTGTTACTGTCTTTAATATTTGAAACTGTCCATCCTTCGGGCGCTGCAAAACAGATGTATTGTTCAGAAATAGGACCAGAAACTTTAATAGTTTTCTTTGCAGAAACTGTTTTAGTCATTCCTTTAATAACCTCTTCTGTAATTGCATTTGTAGAAACTAAACCTGAATAAGCTGCACGATAACCTGTTACAGTTATTTTTCCAGAATCTACACTTCCAGCAGCAAGTGGAGTTTGATAATTGTTTCCTTTTGAATCTTTAGGTTGAGGACCTTCTGCATAAGCTGCACGATAGTAGTAATCCATTGCACCATCTACTACTTTCTCTGGCAAAGATTCTACTTTACTTGAACCATATAGAATCTTAGAAGCTTCCATATCCTGTGCATCAGCTCTATTGTTTTGTTTTTTTCCTGCTAGAGTAATCGCACCTGCATTAAAACTTACATTAAAGTTTGCCGCAGTAGGAGCATTTGCTCCAATTTCCTGAACATTCTGATAACTCTTTAAAGAGATACTTGCAGAAGGAGCAGTAAATGTGGGGTTAACTGTTGGGAAGATAAGAGTATCAAAGATCTTATTATAACTCTTACCTGTAAGCTGTGCTACAGTTGTACCAGCATCAATACCTCCAAGTTTCTCTACAGTTGCTACTGTAGGATCTAATGAAGACTCATAAGAACCACTTGCTGCAGGATCTAAACTTTCAAGTTTAGTTTTATCTTCCTTAGACATAAGACCGTCTGCAGTAACTGTAGCTTTACCTAGTAACAAAGTTGTAGAGGTGGAATCTGTATATGTAATTACAATTCCATTAGCATTGGCATTTAATGCTACATCTGATACTTTCTTATTAGAATCACCACCATACTCGGCGTTATTCATAATAATTTTCTTAGTATCAGTAGCAAAATAAATACCATCAGCATGTGTAATAGAATTATATGAAGCTGCTAGACCTCTATAAAATTTTACAACATTATTAGCCATGTTTTAAAAATTAATTATTAAACATCCTTTCAAATTGTTGAAGAAACTTTTTCAATTTTATCTTCTAATTTTTGTATCTGTTGATCCATTTCACTCTTAGTATAATAATCCTTTAAATCTACGGTTATTTGTCCACTTCCTCATTTTTCCCACATATATACATCTTCTGTAGTACTTGGAGAATGAACAACAATATATTCTTCAAATAAGTCGGGAAGTACTGTCGATGTTGCAGGAATTATATATAATTTTCCTAACTTATCAACAGTTGGATCTCCTAACTCTTCAAAACTATTTGCGAATCTTATTTCAAATCCCGATATATTAGGAAAAGATTTTCAAGCAGTTTCAAATTGTTCTTGTGTAAGAGTACCACCAACAGCAATATAAGAATTGTATAAAAAGTCTTGAACTGAATATTCATCCATGGATTCATCACAAGGATCATATCAAATCTTATCGTGCTCTGGTTCGTTATTTGGAAAATCAGATTGACATCCGATTGCTATATTTTCATCACCAGGATCTCCTTTTTCTCCCTGAGGAATTCCAAATTTAAGATTTGCATCACTAATATCTGGATTTAAATCAGTTACATAAGGTTGTGCATCTGGTGCTAATTTTTCTACTTCAGAAACTACAGTTACTGTAGCAGGTTTTCCTTTAGGAACTTTTACATTTAAAGCTCATTCTCTAGGAGCATTAGTTTTATCAATTACTAATGACGGATTTTGATCTCACTCAACAGTTTCAATAGTTCCTGCATTAAATCTAGGAAGAACAGAACCAGTAGAAGTAATCACTTTACTTGATTCCATAGTTAATTCCAAATGACCTTCTGCATCACTAATATTAACTGATTTAATACTATCTCCTCTTAATTCTTCTAAATAGCATAGTGTAACCCATTCACTAGTAGGATCTCCTAAATATCCCCATAGAATTCTATCATCTGTTAAATTATCAGGATCTCCAAATTTTCTAACAAGTGCAGGTGTTCTTCCAGAATCTCCTTTAGGTCCCTGAGGTCCTTGTGCTCCAGTAGCTCCAGTATTTCCCTTGTCGCCCTTGTCACCTTTGGCTTGTCCTAATTTAATTCATGATTTTGGTGGATCATTCTTATCATAAGAAACAAACCAATATCCGTCTTCAATTTTCAATTGAGGCGTTATACCATCTTCACCGTCTTCTCCAGGAATGCCAGGTGCTCCAGTAGCTCCTGTTAAACCTTCAGCTAAAACTCTTTGTCCACTATCGTCAAATATTCATTCAGTTTTTTCATTAATAGATACTGTTCAATAATAATGATTATTAGATGTATCCTTTTTAATGCCGATAATAGGAGTATCTCCAGCGGGGCCTTTAAGATCACTTATTGAGGTTGAACTTGGAGGAGTATTACTTTCTTTTCAAGAAAGTATTCCGTTATTAATCTCTGGAACTCATACTTTTCCTGTAGGTCCTTCAACTCCCGCCATTACAAAAGCTCAGAAAAGATTTGGTTTAATACCAATGATTTTATCATTTTCTCGAACTAATTCAGGCATATTTAACGAAGACGATGTATGACTTCTAATACAGGACAATAGAGCTCCTTCAAATGATACAAAATCTACAATATATTCATCATTAAAATAGTGAGTATTTGTTATTCATTCTCCTGCCATCTTAAAGGAAGTTCCTTTATAGAAGTCTCTTGAATTATAAGCTCCCACATATTCTCTTGAATTTTGTAAATCTGTAACAGGTAATATATTATTTTTCTTCATAATAAAACTAATTATAAATTATTAGCTACTTTAAGTGTAGCAGTATGTGCAGTTTCAGAATTTTCTGATAATGTGTATTGTGATGGATTGAGTATATAAACGTATCCTCTATACACATTAGTTCCTGTTTCTGAAATAAACGTTTTAGATAATGGTTTAAATAAATATTCCATCGCAGCTTGTCCTGGAATTACAACATTATATAATTCGTTGAAACCTTCTCCATAAGAAGTTGCTATTCGTACAGTATTAGATCCTAGAAAATTAACTGTTATGGGACCATCTACTCCTGTATTAAAAACTATTCCTCTATATAATTTATTAAGCGTTAATTTATCATATTCTTCTGAAATGGCAAAATCTACAGAACTTATAGAATCTGCATGTATTATCGCATTTAAAGAATGTATGGTTGGATCTAAAGAAACATCTGATTCCTCATATTCTTGAACTATATTGCCAGACAATTGAATATTAGTTGCAGAAAGATTTGATAATTCACAATTTCCTTCTGCATCAAATTTAATTTTTCCTGCAGACATATGTCCAGCTCCAGTTTTGAAATTAAATAATATATTTGGAGTAAATGCGCCCCCTGTAGGAGTTTCTGGATTAAAATTCTGATATTGAGTAGACACTTGCCCACTAGAATTAATACCTTGTTGGCTAAACATATAATCACCATTAAATACCGCAGAACCAATAAGACCATTAGCAATAATTCCAATTTTAGTATATAATGCTTCAAACGCATCTAATTTAACTCAACTATTACTTGTATCAGTACTTGGAGATTCATTACTGTGTAATGTTCCTTGCCAAGTTCCTACTATATTTAAAACATAATAGTTAGCATCATTAGAATCATATACATAAGGAGTTTTATCTGTAGTTCCCTGATACACAGCATTAACATTATAAATACCTTCAGGATAAATTATTTGTCCTTTAGAACCATTCTCTCCATTTAATCCGTTAGTTCCACTTAATTTAGTGGGAGTACTTCAGCTACTTTCAATTGTGCCAACTTTATCAGTATTATTTGTATAATTTACTCTAGCTTGAATGAACCAAACATAAGGAGTTTCTTCAGTAGGAGCTGGAACCGTTAAATTTCAACCAGTTGGCTGTCTTGTTGTTCCAGGAGTACTTGTTCCTCCATAAATTGTTGTAGTTCCTAAACAATAACGAACTTCAATGCCAATTCCAGGCAAACCATCAACTCCGTCTTTACCTGCAGGACCAGGATCTCCAGTAACTCCAGGTTCTCCTTTTATTTTAGTTCATTTATAGTCAGAAGGATCGTTACTATCGTTTACATTATAATCTACATAAATTCCGATTCAAGCACCTGGATCTTCTCCATTGTTACCTGTAAAGGTTACACCTCCATCATTAGAGTATTTAATATGTAGATAACTTGTTTTTCCATCTTCTCCGTTAGTACCTGGGATTCCTTGTTCTCCCTTTTCTCCTTGAATTCCTTCAAATCTTGCCCAAGTATAGTCAGAGGGATCTGTACTATCTGCTTGAGTAAAATCTACATAAGTTCCAATATATGTACTTGGAGTTTCAGTCATTTGACTTGAAGAAGTAGGGTTGGCAACAGCAGAATATTTAATATGAAAATATGTAGTTTTTCCATCTTCTCCTGGAGTTCCAGGAATTCCGTCTGTACCATTCGTACCATTTTCTCCACTTATAACAACTGGAGCAGTCCAGTTTATATTTAAAGTATCATCAGGATTAATAGTTGCTGTAGTCATCCAGAGATATCCATCTTTAGATTTTTCAGGAGGAACCACAGACCATCCTGAAGGAGTTCTTACTGTTGCGTTTAATGTAGGAGGATTTGAATTACTTGTATTTACAGCAAATCTAAATTCTGTAAATTTGCCATCTTGAGCTTGGCCATCTCTACCATTAACTGGTATTACTTCTGACCATTCAGTTACAAGTCCTGTTTCTCCATTAACTGTTCCAATACATTGCCACCAGTTTCCACTAGTTGTAGGATAATCTTCCCATCCAGATGGACTAGGACTATTTCCTGCGGGTTTTAATGGTTTACTATCACTTAGTTTATAAACATAAGTTTTCCAGTTTGGCGACACTGCATCTTGCCCTTTTTCTCCTGTCATTTGAACAGGATCTGATCATTCTCCAACAAGACTAGAATTTCTAAAAGATGCTGTAATCGACCATATAATTTCAGAGGATGTGTGAATTGGAACAACAGTAGTTCATGCAGATCCAGGATTTGTATTAGTTTTGTTTACAATAGGAGGAGTATCAACACTACTACTTTTTGCATACATTAACTTAATGCTTAATCCATCTTCTCCATTAGAACCATCAGTTCCGTTTGTTCCGTCCTTGCCATTCTCTCCATCTTTACCATCAGCTCCTTTAGGTAATCCAAAACTAAATTTAAATATATCTCCTTCTAAAACTACATTAGCATTAGCTTCAGTTGTTGAAGAAACACTAGCTACTTCTGCATCAAAATTAGGAATTTCTCCGCCTTCAGAAATAGTTTTTCATTCTGTATCATAATCTGCATCAGATTTTTTAACTAATGCTTGACCAGTAGTTCCTCCAGGAATTACTCCAATTCCATCAGAGCCATTCTTTCCATCAGTTCCATTTTGCCCAGGATCACCTGTAGCTTGGCCTATATCTTGTCAAGTTTGACCTTTATCCATTGAAAGTAGTCAACGACCGTCTTCAATTTTTAATTGTGGAGTAATACCATCAGTTCCACTTGGTCCGATAGGACCAATATCGCCTTTATCTCCTTTTTGACCTTTACCACTATTTCCCATAATAAAAGCTCAATACGGATTAGATTCTACACCAACAATTATATCGTCTTTATAAATTAGATTCGGCTTATTTCATTCTGATGATAAATGACCTCTTAGACAATACAATAAAGCTCCTTCACAAGATATAAAATCAATAATATGTTCATCGTTGAAATAATGAGTGTCTGGAGTTCAGGCTCCTGCCATCTTAAAAGATGTTCCTCTATAAAAATCTCTAGAACTATACATTCTATAATAGTCTTGAGAATTTATTGCATTATCTATGATTACATTAACATTAGATCTCTTCATAATATTGAATTATTTTGATTATTTCATTATTAGTTGGATTACCGTGTTCAATATAATCAATTGCATTAATTAATTCGTTCATTGTAAATAATGCTTTTTTATCAGGTAAATGCCCAATATTAATATTAATTAATTCTTGAACAAATATTTTATATAATTCATTATATAGAATTTCCACAACCACAACTATTATTTATATTACCTAATTCCTCTCCACATAAAGAATTACATGAAGATAAATTATCTAATATTCTTTGCGCTTCTGTAAAGTTCCCCATATCTTTTAGATAATCAAACACATACATAGCACTTAATAAGAAATCTCTGCGATTCCTTAAATTTTCATCTGTTTTACATTTATCATAACTACATATTTTACTGTTATTCAACAGTAATTGCCGTTGCAAATATACCAAACATCTTTGTAATTTGCAAACACTAAAGACATTTTTTATTGGACAATAGAAAGTTTGTGAAGCCTTATTTTCTTGCACAAATTCATATGCTTCTTTATAACCAATAATTTCAGAACTTTCAATTACTTCGTCTAATGTATATCCTTCCTGGTCTGTAATATTAGATTTATAAAGATCTCCATTTAAAAAAAATAATTCATCTATTAAATTAATATATTTATTAGGCTCTTTATCGTCTTGAAAATGCATTAATTGTGGAACTACTAATTTATAATAAGAATAAGTTCCATCAACATTTAATGTAAATTCAGATGCAAATCTACTTAAATAGTGTCCCCGATTATGTAATTCCTTTCTTATTTTTACTGATTCTGGAAGCAAATTTTCGTCAGTATTATAAGATAGAAATTCTAACAT
>CALEBD010000049.1 GCA_937944945.1 uncultured Clostridium sp.
TCCAGGTATGTTTAATGCACCTCTTGGTCTTTCTCTACATCCCATTGCAAGAATTACTGATTTTGCATCTATTGTAAATAATCCTTCTTCTCTATTCATTGCTGTTACTGTTTTATTGCTATCTATATCCATAACCATAGTGTTTAATTTATACTCTATGTTTAGTTCTTTCGCTCTTTGAATAAATCTATCTGCATATTCTGGTCCTGTTAGTTCTTCTTTAAAAGTATGAAGTCCAAAACCATTGTGAATACATTGATTTAATATTCCCCCTAATTCGTTATCTCTTTCTAATATTAATATTGAATCTATTTTATTTTCTTTTGCTGCTATTGCTGCTGCAAGCCCTGCTGGTCCTCCGCCAACTACTACAAGATCATAATTTTTCATCCTCATTCACCCCTTATATTGAATCTTTAACTAAACCAAGTACCATATTTGACTCTCCACCGGCCTTTGTTATATCAAACATAGAAATACTCAACTCTCTTTCTAATATTTCCATAGTCTTTGGTGAACAGAATCCTGCTTGGCAACGTCCCATCCCTGCTCTAGTTCTTCTTTTTACTCCGTCTAATGATTTTGCACCTAAAGGTCTACGTATTGCATCTATAATTTCACCTTCTGTAATCATTTCACATCTACAAATTATATTTCCATATGCAGGTTGTTCTTTTATTAATTGGTTTCTTTCTTCTAAACTCAATGTATTTGGGTCAAGTATTCCTTTTCTAGTTCCTACAAAATTAGGGTTTTCTTCTAAGTTTAATTTTTCTTTTAATATATCTGCTACCATTTTTCCTATTGCTGGAGAACTTGTCAATCCTGGTGATTCTATTCCAGCGCAATCTATAAATCCTTTTGCATCCTCAAGCTCTTTTATTATAAATTCATGGTTATCTTCATGAGCTCTAAGCCCTGAGAATGATGTTATTACTTGTCGCATAGGAATATTTTTAACATTCATTGATGATTTTCCTATAACTGTATCTAATCCTTCTCTAGTTGTATTAACTCCTTCCTTATCATCTATATCAGTTGATGTAGGCCCTACTATTAAGTTTCCATGAGCTGTTGGAGAAACTAATACACCTTTTCCCATTTTTCCTGGAAGCGCGAATATTGTTCTTGAAACATGATTTCCTGCAGTCTTATCTAATAAGCAATATTCACCTTTTCTTGCTGTTATATTTATTTTATTTTGGCTTACCATGTTGTGGAACTTGTCTGCATAAACTCCTGCTGCATTAACTATATATTTTGTTTTTATATCCCCTTGATTTGTTTTAATTATAAATCCACCATCTATCTTTTCTATATCCTGAGCTTCTGTATTAAATCTAAATTCTATACCGTTTGTATTTGCATTTTCTGCAAGTGCTATATTAAGACCAAAAGGACATACAATACCACCAGTAGGAGCATACAATGCAGCGTAAACATCGTCTGTTATATTAGGTTCTAATTCTAAAACTTCTTCTTTATTTAATATTTTTAATTCTTTAACTCCATTTCTTATCCCTCTGTCATATAACTCTTTTAACTTTGGCATATCTTCTTCTGATAGGCAAATTACTAAAGATCCATTCTTTTTAAACGGAAAATCTAATTCTTTAGATAACTCCTCCATCATTAAATTTCCTTCTACATTTAGTTTTGCCATTAATGAACCTTCTGGAGCATCGAATCCAGCATGAACAATCCCACTATTTGCTTTTGATGTTCCTGAACACACATCTTCTGTTTTTTCTATAACACAAGCATTTACTTTATATCTTGATAATTCTCTTGCTGATGCACTCCCTGAAACACCAGCTCCTATTATTACTACATCATACATATAATCCATTCTCCTTTTTAATATGTCGGCGGCGATACTGCCGACAAAATCATGTGCGCGCCTTTAAATAATATTAAAAAAGCCAAGAAAATTAAAACCTACGTTAATAGGCTTTTAATTTCCTTGACTTTATCTCTATTCTCTAGTCTTAATATTTAATTTTACATTTGAATACGTTTTCTTTATTCTTATAAACTAGATGAGCAACTTTTGTATAAGCTACAAAAGTTCCTCACTTATATAATACTTTAAATTAATTTTTATTACAATAAAATTGTAATA
>CALEBD010000050.1 GCA_937944945.1 uncultured Clostridium sp.
AAATATGTATTTTATTTTATTTATTGACCATAATACAAAAATAATGCTATTATTAAGTTGTTATTATGTTCGAACTTATAGTAAAAACAACTTCTCTTTTTCATGCCGTTTATTTCCAATGAAACTATTAAAAATTGAGAGCAAGGAGGTCTAGTTTTTTGAATACAGAAAATATCAATCTAAATGATTTAAATAATCAAACACTAGCTCAATTAAGAGAAATAGCTAAAGAGCTAAATATCAAATCAGTTACTAAGTATAAAAAAGCTGAACTGATTGATAAAATAAATGAAAATGCTAACAAATCAAGCAATAGTGACTCGGACGAATTAAAACAAAATAATAAAAAAGTACAAAACATTGAAGATACGGCTAAAAAATACAATGTGAAAAAGGAAGAGAAAAATACTCAAATAGATGATTATAATAGTGCAAATTTAGAAAATACAAAACAACCAGCATTTAAATCTGAAAATAATAAAAATAATAAATACGATAATAGAAATTACAATAATAAGAATAATACTCAACAAAATATAAATACACAAAGAAATTATAATAAATTTCAAAAAAATGATAATAAACAGTTAAATAATAATGAGAATAAGCTTTCTAATAATGATTTAAAAATTCAAAAAAGTAACAATATAAAGGGAAATTATACACCAAAAGTAGTAGAAGAATCTAAAATAATTAATGAGTTTAATACTTCTAAAGAAGATGAAGTAGTAGGTGTATTAGAAATATTACCAGATGGATTTGGTTTTTTAAGAGGTTCAAATTATTTATCAACAGAAAACGATGTATATGTATCACCATCCCAAATAAGAAGATTCAATATGAAAACAGGGGATAAAATAAGAGGTATAACAAGACATCCAAAAACAGGTGAAAAATTTAGAGCACTTTTATTTGTTCAAAAAATAAATGATGAAGACCCTGAAACAGCAATACAAAGAAAAGCCTTTGAAACATTAACTCCTATATACCCACAAGAAAGATTAACTTTAGAGAAACAACCAAATGAAATATCTACAAGATTAATCGATTTAATCTCACCAATAGGAAAAGGACAAAGAGGATTAATTGTTGCACCCCCAAAAGCAGGTAAAACAATTCTTTTAAAAAGTGTCGCAAACAGTATAGTTAAAAATTATCCAGATGTAGAATTAATAGTACTATTAATTGATGAAAGACCTGAAGAAGTTACAGATATGAAAGAGTCTATTAATGCAGATGTTATATATTCAACATTTGACCAAGTATCAAGCCACCATGTAAAGGTAGCTGAAATGGTTTTAAATAGAGCTCAAAGACTTGTTGAACATGGAAAAGATGTAGTTATCTTATTAGACAGTATAACTAGATTAGCTAGGGCGTATAACTTAACTATTTCACCAACAGGAAGAACTTTATCTGGAGGTTTAGATCCAGGAGCATTACATGGACCTAAAAAATTCTTTGGTGCAGCTAGAAATATAAGACAAGGTGGTTCACTTACAATCCTTGCAACTGCACTAGTTGAAACTGGTTCAAGAATGGATGATGTTATATTTGAGGAATTCAAAGGAACAGGTAATATGGAATTAAATCTAGACAGAAAATTAGCTGAAAAGAGAATATTCCCTGCAGTTGATATTTATAAATCTGGAACAAGAAGAGAAGATTTATTATTAAGTGAAAAAGAACTACAAGTGAACCATATGATTCATTATTCATTAAATGGGACACGTGCGAGTCAAAATTTAGATGATGCGCTTTTATTATTTAGAAATACTAAAAATAATGATGAACTTATTGAAACAATGTTAAAAAGAAAGTAGGATAGAATTTCTATCCTTTTTAAATAGGTGATATATGATAGAAATAAGACATGAAAAACTAAATATAGAAAAACCTTATAGATGTATTGTTGTTTCTGATATTCATAGTCATTTAGATCGTTTCAAACAGCTTTTAAAAGAAGCACGATATACTACACAAGACTATTTGATTATTGATGGAGATTTTGTAGAAAAGGGAACACAAGCCATAGAAACAGTACACTATCTTCAATATTTACAACAAAAAAGCCCAAGGGTATATGTTTTACTAGGTAATTGTGAATATGCTTTAGATGCATTGATTAATGATGATGATCTTTGTCAAGAAATGTTACATTACTTACGTAAAATTGGTAAAAGTGGAATGATTGATCAAATTGTTTCTCGAAAACATTTAGATTTGAAGAAAGAAAAACCACAAGGTTTACAAAAAATTGTAAGAGAATCTTTACAAGAAGAACTTAATTATATAGCGAGTTTGCCTACTTCAATAGAAACCGATGATTTTTTATGTATTCATGCTGGGATTGAAAACAAAAATGATTGGCAAAATGCACCGCTTTCTTCATTTATCGAAAAAAG
>CALEBD010000051.1 GCA_937944945.1 uncultured Clostridium sp.
TACCAACCAGAACTGTATTTTTATCTTTATAATTAAATCTTAATCTCTTTGGATTACTGTGTCAAACTAAAGTTATTTTTAACTTAGAAATATTGCTCTTTATTTAGTTTATCCAAAAAAAGAGTCGGCATAATTTGCCGACTCTTTTTATTATATTTGTTGAACAACTCTTTGTTTGTATACTTTCTTTTCTTTGGCTTCTTTTGCTGCTCGTATTCTTGCAAGTCTTTTTTCTCTAGAATCTTTAAATCCTTTAACTAATATAAACATTCCACACAAGAATACAAATAAGTAGAAACTTACCCCTCTACTAAGTAGCATAGCTTCATTTAATACTGATGCAGGGAATAATAATTTAAATAAAGTTAAGAATCCACTTTCACTAACCCCTACTGATCCTGGAAGAGGCAGTGCAGAAACTGATATAAATAATACAGCTTGAACTCCTATAAATACAAATATTGAGTACTCATTAAACCCAAATGAACGATAAATCCAATAAGGTATACTGTGTAGTGCAAATATTTGTATACATTTTGTTATAAAAGTTTTAACCATTATTCCTTTGTTTTTAACTATATACATAGCACACTCTTTATAGTCATCTATTACTGAGTCTACTTTTTCTTTTAATACATCTGCTTTTTTAAATCTACAGAATTTTAAAAATCCCACTATTACATTTAGTATTTTTTTAACACCTTCACTATAGAATAAAACTAATACTAATGCCATAAGCATAGCAAAGTTACATATAAGTCCTATAGTAAATAAAATCATAAGAGAATTAACTTTTCCAGCTAAAAGCGAACGTTGGCTTATAAATCCAATTATCGCGTACATTATAGTTACTGTTTGGAAAAATATAAATTCAACAAATAATACAAGTGTAGAGTGAGATATTTTTATATCATCTTTATACATTTGGTAAGCTTGCATCGGTTGCCCACCAGAAGCTGAAGGTGTAATTGAACTAAAGAAAAATCCTTGTACTGAATAATTAATACATTTTAGGAGATTTGTTTTACATCCTAAAGCACTAAGGTTTCTTCTAAAATTACTAGCTTCACATAATAAAAATACACACATACATGTAACTGCTATTAATATATACATTATATTTACATTTGATATAGTTTTAGCCACTGCATTTAAATCCATATCTTTAAATACAAAGTAAAATGTAAATATTATTAATATCAAAAATAATCCCCCGTTTTTTAATATCTTAAAAAATAAATTTTTATAATCCTTCATAAATATACCTCCATATATCCTTACCCTTATATCCACTTTCTATTATTTATTATAAATAGACAATCATAAGATTTTCTTAATAAAAAACTTACAATTTTATGAAGATTTTAAATATCTCGTTTTAATTATTTATTTCTATATATAATATATCACTTCTCTCTATATTTTGAACTTACAATTAGCTTACAAATTTGTCATATAGTTCTATCTATTCATCTTAATATATTCAACATAAAGCTCTTATATCATTCTCCTCTATTATATTTAACAAAGGGGTTATGTGTTATTCATATATACAACAATATTTTACAATCATTGTACTAAGATAATAATACAATAATACATTTTATTTGTCAACAAAAAACAGCTACCATTAAGTAGCTGTTAATTTGTATTTATTCTATTATTTTCAGATTTATAAACAATTTTCTAAAGTTATTGACAGTCTTTTCACTTAAAACTATATCTTTTGCTATTACTTTGTCGTAAAATTCTTTTGCTGCCATAGTTTTGTTTTCTTCATATCTTACTGAAAGTTGATTTTTATCTTCTTGACTTATAAGAGTCTCTACAAATTCTGGATTTCTTATAAATTCTTTTTCTGCCATAGTTTTTTTGCAATTTATAAAAAATACTTCTTTATTCAATCGTAAGTTTAAATTTTCAATAAGCTTGTTGCACTCTATAACTCCCGCTTTATCATAATCTAATACAACTTTATAATTGCATCCCCAACCAATTAATATAGATACTAGTGCATTTACATTGCCAGCTCCTACTGACGGCAAAATATAAGGCCTTTTCTCTTCTTGCACTTCTAAATAATCTAGCATAGCTGTAAAATACATATAGTCAGTAATTCCCTCTGTTACTATATTTAGCTTATCTAATCGAGGTCCTAAATTGTATTTTATATCTGCTCCAATTGCTTTTAAAAGCGGTGTCAATGTTTCTCTTTTTGAAGATGAGTTAAACTTATTGTCATACGCATTATTAAATATATGACTTATTCCATTTTCATCTTTTTCTATAGCTCTGACATTTATTATATCTTCTGTGTCTATCATATATGGAGAATGTGTTGTATAAACAACCTGACTTCCATTATTACATAGACTTTTTAATAATGTTAATAATTCTCTTTGAGCATTTACATGAAGATATACCCCTGGCTCATCTAATAAGTATATTATAGTTTTATTTTCTAAATCCTCGTATAAAAGTTCTAT
The DNA here is from genome assembly GCA_937944945.1 of uncultured Clostridium sp. GTDB lineage: Bacteria > Bacillota > Clostridia > Peptostreptococcales > Peptostreptococcaceae > Intestinibacter. The sequence continues at coordinate 2,487 of CALEBD010000051.1, forward strand.
AAACAAGTTGAAAAGCCATTTAAGACCATTGCTTTCTTCTTCTAAATTAATTTGATTGTCATTTGTCTTTAGATATATTTTTAGACATTCATTATCAAAGTTGACTTTTATCTTTGTATCTATATTATTTTCAAAAAAATAATTGAATTGTTTTTGTATATTATACTTTACTTTTTCTTTAATACTACTTCTACACTTATTTCGCTCATTTTCATCTTTTGAATCTATAGAATTTATAAATTCATCTAATGGAGCTTTTGTAATGACCATAAATTTATATAAAAGCCCTTTTTTGCTTTTTATCGCTGATTTTATTTCTTCAACATTATATATACTTTGTAGTTCTTCCTCATTAGTTCTATAATAAAATACTGGAAGCACTTTGTATTTCTTTTTAATTTTACTCTTTATCGTCTCAATATGCCTTATAAGTGTGTAACATTCTTCATTATATCCTTCATAAGCCATGTCTTTTTGCTGCAAAATTAATACTTCTAGTATTTCATTTAAACTTTTTTTATATTTAGTCCAAATCCTACTGTCAATCTCTATTAATTTATCCAATTTATCATCTATACTTTCAATAAATTCTTTAGTCGTATATTGAGAGTAAATTTTAAAGTAACTCAATAAATTATCTTCTAAATAATAAATTGCATTTTTTAGCTCATTATCCTGATCAAATAATAATGAAAATCCACCTTCAAACTCAATATCATCACTCGAATAAAATTTAAATATAGTTTTTGATTTCTTATTTTCTATTGAAAACTTTTTACATTCACTTTCCGTAAATTTTAATTCTAATGTTATAACTATACTCTTTTTTGTATATCTATTTTTTTTGCTAAAAAACTCCGTATTAATATAATGTGTAAATGACATATTGCCCAAAGCCTCTAAAATATTACTTTTCCCCGAATCATTTTTTCCTATTAGAGCTGTTATATTATCTTCTAAGAGTAAAGTATTTCTTTCGTCTCCTAAAGATTTATAATTGCTGATCACTACGCTTTTTATCTTCATCTAAATCTCTCCCAACAAAACCTAACATCTATAAGTAAATTATAATATTTATTTATGATAATTAGATGAAAATATCCACAAAAAAATCACAAATTATACAAGTTGTATAATTTGTGATTTTTAATTAGTACTATTTCTCGATTATTTACTTTCAGCTATTGCTGTCTCTACTTCTACTTCTTGGTCTTTAAACTCTGAATTGTTTAAAACTCTATTTAAAATAACCCCGACTATAGCAGCTAAGCTAAGTCCTGTTAAGCTTGAAGTTTGTGATAGTGGTATTCCGATTTCTATTCCTGCAAAAGTACTTAAGTATGAAGTTCCAAGACCTATTATAAGTACTGTTGCCATTATTATCACATTTTTTATATTTCCTTCATAGCATTTGCTGTCTTTTATACTCTTAACTCCTACATAAGTTATCATAGAGAATAGGTATATACTTATTCCACCCATAACGGCTTGTGGTATACTTTGTAAAAAGCCTCCGAATTTACCTACACAAGATAATACTATTGCGAATACTGCTGTTAACTCTAAAACTCTTGGGTCGTAGTTTTTAGTTATTGCTAAAAGTGCAGTATTTTCACCGTAAGTAGTATTAGCAGGTCCACCTGCAAATCCTGCAAATATTGTTGCAAGTCCATCACCTAATAAAGTTCTATTAAGACCTGGATTTTCTATAAAGTTTTGTCCAACAACTGTTCCATTTGTAGTTATATCACCTATATGTTCCATAAATGTTGCAAGAACTACTGGTGCTATCATTAAAATTGCCTCTAAGCTGAATTTTGGTAGTCTAAAGTTTGGTATTGCAAACCAACTAGCTTGACTTGCTGTTGTAATATCTACTTGTTTTAAGATGAAGCTAAGTGCTAATCCTGTAAATACTGCTATTATTACACCAAATTGTTTTATGCTACCTTTTGCAAATTGATTTATTCCCATTGCTACTGCTAAAGTAATTATTGCAATTGGTAAATAAGTCATTGCCATATCTACTGCTGAAGGAATTAAGTTTAAACCTATAACTGCTATCATTGCACCTGTAACTTGTGGTGGGAAATATTTTTTTACTTTTTCCACACCTATGAATTTAACAATTAAAGACATTATTATATATAAACATCCTGCTACTATAATTCCTCCTTGTGCATAAGCCAAATCTCCATTAAATGCATCTGAAACTTGATTTATTACACCTATAAAGGCAAAACTTGAACCTAAAAATACTGGTACTCTCCAATCTGTACAAAAATGGAATATTAATGTTCCTATACCTGCGCAGAATATTGCCACTGATGGGTCAAATCCTGTTAATAGAGGAACTAATACTGTCGATCCAAACATCGCAAGTAAATGTTGAAGTGATAAAGCCGCTTTTCTCATATATATACCTCCAAATATTATATAAATTTAATTTCGTTTATTATTTCTCAAATTTTATTATTTTTATTATTCTTTTATTTTTACAGAATCTTCTCCGTCTATATCTAATAACTCAACAGAGATTATTTCTTGTTTTGATGTTGGTACATTTTTACCTACATAATCTGCTCTTATTGGTAACTCTCTGTGACCTCTATCTACTAATACTGCTAATTGTATAGCTTTTGGTCTTCCTAAGTCCATAATAGCATTTAGAGCTGATCTAACTGTTCTTCCTGTATATAAAACATCGTCTACTAAAACTACTATTTTGTCGTTTATGTCTACGTCTATATTTGTACCGTTTATTACAGGTTCATGTTGGATTTCTTTTAGGTCATCTCTGTATAATGTGATGTCCATTTCTCCAGTTGACACTTTGTGTCCTTCGATTTGCTCTATTCTTGTCGCAATTCTATTTGCTATAGGTACACCTCTAGTTTTTATACCGATTAAGATAACATCTTCGACACCTTTGTTCTTTTCTATTATCTCATGGCTTATTCTAGTTATAGCCCTAGCGATTGCTTTTTCATCCATTAATCTAGCTTTTTCTATCATGTCTGCCTCCTTTTCTTTAGTATTACCGTATAAATATGAGAATCTTTATTTCAACAAAAAAAACTTCCTGCACAAGACAGGAAGTTATACTTTCGCGCATCAAAAGTACATCTATGCCTTATGATCTCTCTGTATCAATTAAAGGTATATCTATATTTTTACGTTTATGTTAAATTTTAATTTTAATCGAGTTCTTTATTACTTAAATAACATTATATAATTTTAAGTTTATTATTTCAATAGTTATTTTATTTTGTTAAGTATTTTTTTAAATTTTCGGCTTTATCGGTC
>CALEBD010000052.1 GCA_937944945.1 uncultured Clostridium sp.
AAATCCATATACCACAACATCTCTTCCCATTTCCACTAGTTTGGTAGCTATTCCACCTAATAACATATTTCCAGATCTATTAGTTCCAACTAAATATAATGTTCCTATCTTCTTATCATATGTTTTCAAAATGTTCTGAACTACACTATGTATATAATCAACGTTCAACATAAAGTATTCCCCAGTAGGGTAAGTGCAGTCTACATATTTGTCATAGTATAGTAACTTTGCGTTAGTTGTTTTCATTATTATTTATTCTAAGGTAAAAAAAAAAGCAAGGTAAGTACCTCCTTACCTTGCTTTATGCTATTATTGGTTAATCCTCAAATATAACATAAGAATCAACTGCACCTCCTAGAGACTTAGCCAGCTCATTTACATTGAATTCTATTCTAGCTTTTACCGGGAGGTTTAGCCAATATGATTTTCTATCCCGATATTTTCTTGGAACATCATTAACCATTCCCTCGTAAGCATTCCTGCTTATATTTATAATCTGCTTAGCGGGCTTGAACTTCCTGGTAGTGTAATGTATTACCTCCGGCTTTTCCTTCTTCTTTCCATCTACTCTTATAGTATGGACAATTACCTTCTCCGGATCTTCTGCAGTCTCCTTCTTAAATATCTTCTTTCCGTTTTTTAGTACTTTTACTTTACGAGTTGTTTTAAGGCACTCTTCCTTGCTAAACATTGTTCTTCCTGGAAGAACAATGGTCAGACTTAACTTAGTTTCTATCATATTTAGTCGATAATTAGGGTATCTTTATAAATACAGTCTCCGCATTCATCACAATGTGCTATTACTTCTGATTCTCCCATTATTTCTACTGCTTGAATCAGAAAATCTCTCAATAGCTGTTCATTATTTATCTTCTCTATAACCTTTAGAGCCTTCTCTTTAAATTCTTTAGGATCTAAATCTATAGTCTCAACTCCATCTATTGTTAAAGAATGAGCTATGCATCCAGATGTATATTCTATTTTCATGTCATTTAGTTAAATTTTCTGTTAATATCTATCCTCTTATTTTATATTAAAGTCTTAGCAACTTCACATAAGTCTATAAAACAGTCAAGGAAATCTACTGCCATTTCTTTTAGTTCACAAATTTGTGGAGCATGAGGGATTCGCGAAGTTAGTAATTTCTTTAATATTCCACAATAATTTCTATTATACTGTTATCTATGTGCTTGATTATTCTTAACTTTGTACAAAACTTAAAATATGGAGTTATACAAACAGAAAAGAAAACTAGTAACTGTCACTTGTGATTACTGTAGAGAGAGTTTCTCTAAACCAGAATCAGAGTATAAAAGAAATATTAAATTAGGCAGACGTAACTTTTGTTCAAGGTCTTGTTGTGGTAAATACATTGCATCTCTCAACAAGCCTCTTACTCAAGCTCAAATAGGGTCTAGAAACTCTATAAGAAACTATAGTAGTAATAGAAATGATGAGTACACACCATTTAGAGAAATTCTAAGAACCGTAAGAAACAGGTGTAAAGAATTTAATCTAGATTTACCTTATCTTGTGGAACTTTGGAACTCACAAAATGGTATTTGTCCTTATACAAGACTTAAACTTGTTTTACCTACTTGGAATACTAATCCTGACATAAGATATAGAGCTTCACTCGACAGAATAGATTCTTCTAAAGGATATATTAAAGGTAACGTGCAATTTGTTGCGACTCCTATCAATTATCTTAAAGGAACTATGTCAGATGAGACTACTAAAGCTTACCTCAGAGAAATTGCTGCTTCTATTTTCATAGAAGATTAGACTATATCATCACCTCAATAATTTGAGGGTAGGACACTCAAGCTGGTAATTAAGGAGACTGTACTCCTCCAGTAGTCGTTGCACTTTCATTAGGTGTACCTAATGCTTAGCTCAGGATTGGCATGATAAAAGCTAGTTCTGAGCTTTTATTTTAGCGTTCCCTGAGTTCATCCTATTTTGTAAATACTATCACTAGTAAGTGGGTCCGAACTTAAACCCTCGTCTTACTAACTTTTAATAAAAGAATTTCACATGTTTACCACTTTGATATGTAGTAGGTTCTCTACTGGGGTCAACCGATAGTTGACAGATCCACCACTCTATTTAATCTAATAGAGAAATCTTCATAAGGAGTTATAAGAATTAAAATTGAAAGGGTCACACCCTCTGTATACACCAGACAGCTTGCTCCCTGACTAATAAACAAACTATGATCAATTAAAGGTGTATTGAAAGTAGGTATAGCCTTATTAACTTCCTTCTTGACCCTATTGTTCACCTTTCTGTTTCCAAGCAAGTGAGGCTCAGCCTATAAGTTAGGCGGCAGCTCTATAAGTGTTGCCAGTTAAAGTTTTGATGTCTTTCCATCAGTCTTTACATGTTCTCTTACCAAATAATTAGCAATCAAAACCAAATCATGCCCCGTATTATAGTGGAAGAAGTTGCCAATACTGATTTTTGCTGTATATAACATCTTCTTCCACCTATAGTCAATCCTTTTTCATTTTTCTTACTTTCTTATTTTGATTCTGTTTTCTATATAATAGGGGTATTCCCCCACATTCGACAAAATTCCACTTTCAATCGTTTCATTTTCTCTATCTTTTTCACCTGGAGTTCTTTATTGCTATAATCATTAATATTTATTCTTTTCATTTTTCTATTTAGTCTTATTGAAAAATAATTTGAATATTGTTCTCCAAATACTAGGATTTTTACTTTTTGGTTGTTGAGTGTTCTCCATTACAGTCTTTCTGTTATAGTTTACACTCTTCTTCCCTACTGTGATAAAGACAGTATTTGTCTTGTCATTTGAGTCTTTCCTAGATAGGCAATGATACCACCTGTTTGCGATACTTTTTGGACTTCTGTTTATTTTAATAGCTACTTCTCTGAAACATTCTGATAAATTGTGAGGGTTTTTCGCTACTGTACTAAGGATAAGGCTGTCTTCTTCCTTAGTAAATCTTCTTTTAGTTGTCATTTTCTTTAGAATTGGTTAAAAATATAAATAGTTATAGTGGCTCCTCCCAGATTCGAACTGGGATTAGAGGCTTAGAAGGCCACTGTTCTTTCCATTGAACTAAGGAGTCTTTGTGTAAAAGGTTAGATATTCTTACGAACTTCTAACCTACTGCAATATTTCTATTGCCCGAACTAAAATTAAATGCTTGCTTATATAATCAAATCACCTTTATACGAGTAAAAATGATAGTCTGTTCCTATCAGTCAAATAAACAAAAATCTTTATTGAATCTGAGAAAGGTATAAGTGTTTTGCTACACGTATAATTGCTATTGAACCTATATTACTCCTATCTTTCATGGGCTTTTTGTATTATTATGATTTCCTGCGCACTCCTAATAGGAATCGAACCTATATCTACTCTCCAGAAGAGAATTGTTCTATACATTGAACTATAAGAGTATATATTGCCTATCTTCGCAGATTAGCAATTCGTTTTAAAATAAATTAAGTACTTCTTTCCCTAGAATTTTAATTGCTTTTTCTGCATCCTCAGGATTCTTAAAGTAGATAATACCTGTATTGTTCTCATATTATCTTCTTTATTCGTTTAACCATTTATCTAGAGTTAATTTTTTTAATTCTTCTTTAGAGATGGTCTTATAACATATGTAATACATGGATATTATTGTAATTATAAATTGTAGAAAATACCCATTATCATATATACTATCTACTCCTGCTAAGAAGAAAAAAGACAAAAGGAATGTTACATATAGTAACACTCCTTTTATGATTAATTTTATAGTTCTCATTCTTACTTACTTTTTGAATTATTATCTTGTATTGTAAGATATACAAAAAATGCTATCGTTAATAATATGCATAATATTGTGTAATAAGGCTCTTCCATGGTTATTTCCATATTATAGTTACTGTACTTTGTATTAGGTGTGCTTCTTGCTCTGTTATTGGAATTAACTTACCAAAACATTTAATATAGGCACATTTTATTTCTGTATAACTCTCAATTACCTTTATATTTTTGGTATGATGCTCCAAGAGATAGCTTTTATGTATCTCTCTTGAGAGTATGTAATTATCTGAACTACATATTCTCGACTTTCTAAATTTAGTTCTTGACATAGTTTTAATTGTTTGTTAGTCTGTTATTTGCATTTTACACCTAAAACTTATTGCAACAAGTATACTTATTATCTCTCGATTTATATAAATCTGCAAGCAACATTGTCATTATCTCTCATAAGAAACTGGTGTCCTCAATGACTTGGAAAGTTA
>CALEBD010000053.1 GCA_937944945.1 uncultured Clostridium sp.
TTTTTAACTTTTTAAATTGAAATTTGTTTTTATTTTCCTGCAACAGATAGACCACTTGCTATTACTGTTGGGCTACCAACTGAGCTAAGTGGGAATTTTAGATCATCTCCGACTTCTTCTATATCTTTAAGAAGTTTAAAGAAGTTACCTGCTACAGTTATTTGATCTACTGGATATTCCTTTTTACCGTCTTTTATGTAGAATCCTTTTGCAGCTAATGAGAAATCCCCTGTTATAGCGTTAGCTCCAGAGTGAAGCCCTGCAAAGTCAGTTATTAAAAGCCCTTCACCTATGTTTTCTAATATTTCATCAAAAGATAAATTTCCTTTTTCTATATAGAAATTGCTAGGAGAAACAGCTACAGAAGTTGCATAAGAAGACTTAAATCCATTACCAGTACTTTTTGTATTTGCTTTATTAGCCGTTTTTAAGTTGTGAAGTAATGTTGTAAGTTTTCCATTAGATACAATTTCTTTTTTAAATGTAGCTACACCTTCATCATCAAAAGGTGCTGAAGATAATCCATTATCTAAAAGAGGATTGTCTATTATTGTTACTTTTTCTGAAGCTATCATAGTATTTTCTTTATCTTTTAGTAAAGAAAGTCCTTTTTGAGTAGCATCTGCGCTAAATACTCCACAAAAAGCACTAAGTAGCGATACCATAGCTTCGTTATATAGAGCTATCTTGTAGTTTCCTGTTTTTATAACATTTGAGTTTATTTTTGATAATGCTTCATCAACGCCCATTTTAGCTATTTCTTTGGGATCTATTTGATTTATATTTGTTGCTATTTTGTATCCTGTTCCATCTTGCTTTTCGCCATCTATCTCTACTATAGGTATTATATATGCATAAAGTATATTTTCTTTATTTTTTAAGTTAAGTCCTTTTGTATTTGATATTTGGACTTCACCTTTAGAGTAGGTAATCTTACAACCTCCTATATTTACGACATTTGGGTTGTAGTTTTTGCATTCTTCTTCCATTTTAAGACCTAAGTCGATTAAATCTTTTGGATCTATATTATCTAAATCTTCATAATAGCAAATTACTTTTTCGTATTTTTCATCGCCTTTATATATAAATTGAGTATCTTCATTTTCTATAAGTAAGGCTGCATTTTTAGCAGTAGTTATAAGCATATCTACTGAAGTTTCATCTAGTATTCTAGTATGAGAATACCCTATTTTACCGTTTATTATACCTCTAAATGATAAACCAAAACTTTTGTCTAGATTATAACTTTCTACTTCTTGTTGATAAATAGATATTTCTAAAGACTCTGAATTAGTCACATATATTTCACTATTTTCAAAACCAGCTTCTTTTGCTTTTTCAAATAATATTTCTTTAAATGTATTTAAATTCATAATAGTTACTCCCTTCCGCCAACAGTTATATTTTTAACTCTAATCATAGGCTGACCTACATTTACAGGTATACTTCCTGATTTAGAGCCACACATTCCTTCAGCTTGAGCAACATTATCAGATACCATATCTATTTCCATTAAAACTTCACTACCTTTACCTATAAGTGAAGCTCCTCTAACTGGTTCTGTTATTTCACCATTTTTAACTAAATATCCTTCATTTACAGCAAAGTTAAATTCTCCTGTAACTGGATTTACAGAACCACCACCTAGTTTTTTAGCATATAGTCCATCATCTATTGATTTTATGATATCTTCTACTTTGTCATCACCAGGAGCTATATATGTATTAGTCATTCTTGAAGTCGGCTCATATTTATAACTTTCACGTCTAGAGTTTCCAGTTACTTCTGTATTCATTCTTCTAGCATTTAATTTATCAACCATATATGATTTTAAGATACCATTTTCTATAAGTACATTTCTTCTAGTAGGTGTCCCTTCGTCATCTATATTTGATGAGCCCCAGTGATTTTTCATAGTACCGTCATCTATTGCAGTTAATTTTGTAGATGCTATTTGTTCTCCTAATTTATCACAAAATACTGAGTTTCCTTTTGCAACTGCTGTTGCTTCTAATGCATGGCCGCAGGCCTCGTGGAAGATTACGCCTCCAAATCCATTGTCTATTGCCACTGTCATTTGGCCGGCAGGACAGTTTTTAGCACTTAACATTATATGGGCAGTCTTTGCTGCTTCTCTACCATGATATTCAGGATCCACTTCGTCTTTAAACATTTCAAATCCCATAAGTCTACCTGGATTTTGGCTACCTGTTTGGTTCTCATTTTCATTAGAAGCAATTGCATTTACCATAAGTCTAGTTCTAATTCTAGTGTCTTCAGTATATAATCCTTCCGTATTGGCAATTAATATATTTTGCTCTTTATCCATATATCCAACACTTACTTTTGATATATCAGTGTGGTAATTTTTTGCACTTTTATATGCACTTTTCATAACTTTTATTTTTTCTTTACAATCTACACTACTTGGATTTATTTTTATTGGGTGTAAATTTTTAAAAGTCATATGATTATTTAAGATAATCGATTTTCCTTCTTCTATTTTGCCTAATGCAAGTGCTGCTTTATAAGCAGTATCTAAAAGAGATGATAAGCTATTGTCATTTGTATAAGCATAAACACTTTTTAGCCCTTTGAATATTCTTATACCAATACCATAATCTCTTCCACCTAATATATTTTCTACTTTATCATCTAATACAGAAATACTATTAGTTATACTATCTTCTTCAAATATTTCTGCAAAATCAGCTCCTGTAATTAAACATTTTTCTAGTACTTTAGTCGCTATTTCTTTTGAAATCATATTTCCCCTCCTACCATGTAAATTTATTTTTATGTGCATACAATTTCACACAAAGTTTTAGTAGTTAATTAGTAATTATATTGTTTTAATAAAGAATCAATTGAAACTTTAGATAAGGTGTCTTTAATACAGCTCATAACTTTCTCAAAGGGTGTTACTAATAATTCTGGTAAATCCGATATGATCGGATTATTTATTTGTAAATCATCACTACAGAATATATTTTTTATATTTACTTCATCTGTTATTTTATAGACATCCCATAAAGTTATATCTTTTACATCTTTTTTTAATTTTATACTAGATGTAGAAGGAACTTTTATAAGAAAATCATTTCTACATAGAAGATTTAATATATTTTTTATAACTATAGGATTACATTTTAATTCGTTAGATATATAGTCGCATGTTAACCCTTTTTCATCTCCATACACAGCGATAAATAATATCGTGTGTACTGATAGTTGAAAACGTCTACTAACTTTCATTTTTATCACCTCATGGTAATTTTAGCACACTTAATGTAGTTATTCAAATAACAAAAATGTTATCGTTTTCTAGGTTATTTGCATCAAAAAAGATACAAAAATAAAAGTTGCTTTTTGTATAAAAACGAATTACCCTATACCTATAGGGGTATATGTACCCTATATATTTTTAAATATTTCATACCCCTAGGGGTATGAAGAGGAGGTTATTATGAGATTATTCAAATCAGAAACAACTAAAACTATTACTTTTATTGTTATTTCTTCAATATGTTTACTTTTAAGTTTAGTAAACAGTATAAATAACTATTTACATTTTAATTTATCATGGGTCGCTATATTACTTTGCGGTTTACCAATCATCAAAGAAGCTTGTATATCTTTATATAAAGAATTCGATATTAAAGCCGATGTATTAGTTTCTTTAGCGCTTATCGCATCTGTTATTATAGGTGAAACTTTTGCAGCTGGAGAAATCGCAGTTATAATGACTATCGGTGCCCTTCTTGAAGATTTAACTGTTCAAAAGGCACAATCAGGAATAGAGAGTTTAATAAAATTAACGCCTCAAAAAGCTAGAGTTATAAGAAATAAACAAGAAGTTATGATTGATGAAGATGATATCCAAATAGGCGATATAATAAGAGTTATTGCAGGTGAAATCATTCCAGCAGATGGTATTATTATAAAGGGCGAAGCCTCTATAGATGAATCTATAATGAATGGTGAATCTCTTCCTGTAGATAAAACTGTCGGAGACGATGTATTAAGCTGAACAATAAATCAATATTCTACTTTTGATATGAGAGCTAGCAAAACTTCGAGCGATAGCTCACTTAAGAGAATGATAAGATTAGTAAAAGAAGCTGATGCAGATAAAGCACCTATAGTTAGTTTGACAGATAGATGGGCAACTTGGATTGTAGTTATAGCCTTAGTCTCTTCTGTTGCTACTTATTTATTTACTCATGAAATACTTAGATCTGTAACTATATTAGTTGTATTTTGTCCTTGTGCTTTAGTTTTAGCTACTCCAACAGCTATTATGGCTGGAATAGGAAATGCCACTAAATACGGTATGCTTATAAAAGGTGGAGATATAATTGAAAGATTATCAAAAGTTAAAAATATAGCTTTTGATAAGACTGGAACATTGACTTATGGCAAATTATCAATAGTAGATTATAAAAGTTTTAGTTCT
>CALEBD010000054.1 GCA_937944945.1 uncultured Clostridium sp.
CCTGTCACGCCGAGATTAGTAGTAAAGGCCGTTACCTTCATTCGGACCCATAGCTCAGTTGGTAAGAGCAGCGGACTCATAATCCGAAGGTCGGGGGTTCAAGCCCCTCTGGGTCCACAGATAAATCTTTACTTTGCGCTGTGGACAACGAGTCCTGATTCATTCCCAGGTACTAGACGGTAGGGATATAGACTGGTACCTAACTTACGGAAGTAGCACAGTCCGGTTAGTGTACTTGCTTTGGGAGCAAGGGGTCGCAGGTTCGAATCCTGTCTCCCGTACTAATTAATAAAAGCTCGGATGGAGAAATAGGTAAACTCATCAGATTTAAGCTCTGACGGTCATTGACCTTGCGGGTTCGACTCCCGCTCCGAGTACATAGTATCAAATACTCTTGTCTTATGAATGATGTTATAATTACCATGGCTGGAAAGGGTACAAGAACAAATAAAGAAGTACCCAAACAATTCTTAAAAGTATCACAAGATAAATACCTATTTGAAATCTCATTAGATAAATTTATACGTACTGGATGCTATCGTAAGATAGTTCTTGTTGTGAATCCAGAGTATGTAGAGTGGGTAAAAAATAGAATATCTAATAACTATCCAGGTAAATTAGGCAGATTAATCACAGTAATACCAGGTGGTGATACTGCACAACACTCGAGAATCTTAGGATTTGAAAGCTTATTAACAGATGAGGAATCACTTTGGCCAAATACAGTTACTTTCCATGATGGTGTAAGAGTTGGTTTCGATGAAAATCTACTAACATTCATGATTAATAATTGTAGGTTTAATAGCACTGCATATGTACCGTATATTCCAGCAACTGGTACATTAAGATTAGATTCTGATAAGGTAGTATATACTAAGGATAAGTACATGAGGCTTCAGACTCCCATGGTATTTCCATTTTACCAATTCTATGGATGTTATAATAAGGCAAAAGATAAGGGTATAGAATACCAAACAGCTTCTGATTTGTATGAAGACAACAGTGGTTTAGTGAACTATGTAATGGGTAATAGATTGAACTTCAAGGTAACTTTCGCAGAAGATATTGATGTAGTAAGATTATTATACAATCATGAATAATATGAGTTATATTAGTAATCATATCCATAATGGTCATCTAATAAGCAACCTTAGGAGAGAAGTATGGGATATAGAACTAGATATGTTAGATCTAGTAGTTAATATATGTGACAAGATAGGAGTAAAATATTATCTTGATGCAGGTACACTATTAGGTGCAGTTAGACACCAAGGATTCATACCTTGGGATGATGATATCGATTTGGTAATGTTCAGAGATGAATATGATAAGTTTATATCATACTGTAGGGAAAATTTAGAATATCCATATTTCTTACAAGTACCAGATACTGATAGTTCTATCTATCAACATGCTAAGATAAGAAGGAGTGATACTACTGCTATATTGGAAAAGGATTTAGAGGCTAATTGGGATTTTAATCAAGGCATATTCATAGATATATTCCCATTAGATAGAGTTCCAGAAGATAAGGGGAAAAGGGAAAGATTTCTATATGAATTGCAATTAATTAAACTAGAACTCTTCTTTTTAAAGAATAGGAGCTGGAAATTTGCTAATATTCCCCTTGAAAGGGAAAGAATGAATTACCTTAAAAACCTTTATGAAAAGAATAGGAAAAGGTATAATAACACTCAAGAGAATTGTTGGGCAACATTAGCTTTTCCTGAACATAACAATATCATAAAGAATATTGATTTTTACAAGAACCAATATCCGGATGTATTCTTAACATTTGAAGGTAGAGATTTGAGAGTACCGAATATTTACCATGGAGTATTGGAAGACATATATGGAGAGGATTACTTAATTCCCAAGAAATATTCTGGATTACATGGTAGGATATTGGTGAATACTCATAAAACATATAAAAACAATATGGAAGACTTTCAAATATTGAAGTAGGTTATAGACAGTATACCGTAAAAAGTATACTGTCTTATTGTCGAATAAGCTAAAGAATCTCAACAGAGTTATGGTTTATTAAATAACTATTGAATACTGCAATATTTAATAATATTATAGATGGAGTCAAGATATGCCATAATTAAGAGTTTTTCACAGGTTAAGAAACTTGTGAAAGCTTGTCTGAAGACAGGTATAGCTTCAATTGACTATGAGACCAATGCTGAAGGCATATACAATAAAACATTCAGACCAACCATTCTATCAGTAACTTTTCAGGTTGGTTCTGGAGTATCTATTCCATTATGTCATCATGAATATGATAACCCTCATTGGAAAAAATGGCTTCTATACTTTGGTAGAAAAGTAGTTGAGAATCCAAAAGTAACCAAAGTAGGTTGGAATCTGAAGTTTGACCTTCAGATATTTGAGTTGTATGGTATATATGTAAGAGGTACAGTATTAGATGGTATGTTAATGAAGTACCTCTTAAATGAAGAGAGACCGAATGACCTTAAATCGATGGTTCGTAGGTATTTACCAGAACACGGGGATTATGAGAAGGCAGATAAGTTTGATAAGATACCATGGGATAAAAAGCCATTAGAACAACTTTGCAAATATGGATGTCAGGATACAGATTATACCTTACGATTATCTATGTTCTTTGAGAACAAATTGATAGAAATAGGTATGTATCCTTTATTAAGGCATTTGATAATGCCAGCTTCCAGGGTATTGCAGCATGCAGAAAAAACCGGATTATACCTTGATAGAAAGTTCAATCAAGAATTACTTGAATCTTACAAACCAAAGATTGATCAAGCAACTTCTGGTTGCTTGAATCTTCCAAGAGTAAAAAGATTCTCTAGATGGCTTATCCAAGAAAGAATAAGCAAATACATTTCTTCAATTGAAAGAGAACTTGAAGACTTGGATTATAGTGATCCAAAAGATGCAAGGAAGATAGCTAGCAGGGAACAGAAAATATCCAACATAAGAGCTGGTGTATTTACAACAAAGAAGGAATTGGAATTAACTCGGGATATAAATCTTGGTAGTCCAGTAGACTTACCGATGTTGTTATATTCTGAAAAAGGGTTCAAATTCCCTATTATAAAATATACAAAGGATAAGACTACAAATCGTGATACTGATAAGCCGAGTACTGATGAGGATACATTGGTAGAACTTCGGTTGTCAATTAAAAATCCAGAAAGTCCAAAAGCAATACTCTTGGATAATCTACTCAAGTTGAGAGGATTGAAGAAGATGTACACTACATATATAGAAGGGTGGCATGATAAAGTACAGGATGATAGTAAATTACATGGTAGATTTTTGATACATGGAACAACAAGCGGTAGATTAT
>CALEBD010000055.1 GCA_937944945.1 uncultured Clostridium sp.
TGGTAATTGGGGTAATTGGCAAGGTCCAACATTGTGGTCTAAATGGGGAGAGAAAGGTATGGACGGAGACGGTTATGAATATATTTACTATCGTACTCAAGCTGAAAACATTGCACCTGATACTCCTGTAGCTGCTAATAATACAGATGATGAAGCGCGTCCTCAGGCATTTATTAACGGTGTGGCACAAACTACTACTTCTCCTGGAGGAATGTATTGGACTGATGATCCCCAAGGAGTTAGAGAAAACTTGATGTTTGAATGGGTAAGTGTACGTAAAAAAACAGATGGTGTATGGTCAGCGTTTCAAAAACCAGCTATATGGGCTAAATGGGGTGAGACTGGTTTAAGTGGTGGCAATTATCAATATAGATATAAAATATCAGCTACTACTCCAAGTATACCTGCAGATTCAGCTGCATCTGGGTGGTCTGAAAATTCTGAAATGGTTCCGCCAGAAGGTCTGTACGTATGGCAAATTCACAGATTTAAAAATGCAGATGGTTCATTAACAGCTTGGACTGGATTAATAAGACTTACTGGAGCCGATGGTAAAGATGGTGAAGACGGTAATAGTATTGAATTCTTATATGCTCGTAATAATGATAAGAATAATTATCCTCAAAAGCCTAATACTAATCAAACTACAGACTGGACAGGTACTGGACCAGATGGTACACAGTGGTTTGATAACCCATAGGGAGTAGACGATTCACACAGATATGAATATGTAACTCAAAGATATAAAGATAAGAGTACGTAGAAATGGGGAGATTATTCAGAACCAGGTCTATGGTCTGTATTCGCAGATAAAGGTAAAGATGGAGATGGTTACGAATATATATTCGCTAGATTTGCTAATTACGATTAGGCAGCTTTATGTAGTAAGAACGAAACCTATTACCCGGCTTCCCCTACTTATGGTCCTAGTTACATAAATGGTGATTATCAAGCAGATGATCATATACCTAATAAAACATGTAAAGGTTCTGCGTTTACTTATACAGACAATGCTGTAAGTGTAAGTGAAGATATTCCATATCAGGTATGCTGGACACGTAAAAAGAAAGATGGAACGTGGGGAGATTGGTCAGACGGTTTTATTTGGACTAAATGGGGTAAAGACGGTCAAGATGGACAAGATGGAGATAAAGGAGATCAGGGTGATAAGGGAGACCCAGGAACACCTGGTACTGATGCTACTACTTATATAATTACTCCTGGAGCAGCAACTATACGTCTTACCAGAACTTTTTCTTATGAACCTAGTAGCATGACATTTAGAGCATACAAGAAAACAGGAACAGGTAGTCTGTCTTCTGTATCTGGTTACTGGGAAATATATGGTAGTAATAGTCACGCTCCAACAACCTCTTCAGAAGGTACTGAAGTGGGTGGTGGTTGGTCTGGTGTTTCCAATATTACATTTAATATATCTAGTTCTACTAAGTATAACTATTATACTGTAGCATTTAATCCTACTCAGTATCCTATTTATAATGGAAATCCTGTAGCAGCATCAGCAACTATTACAGTTGTAGTTGATGGTTAGAATGGACAAGATGGATCCGCTGCTAATACTCAATATACAGATATTAGATTTAGAGGAGTTTGGGATTCATCTA
>CALEBD010000056.1 GCA_937944945.1 uncultured Clostridium sp.
TAAGAGAAAAATTAATAAAAAGGAATGCGAAATAAAAAATTATGTAGATATAAACTAAGATGATAATTAATACCTAGATATATAAATAAAAGCAAAGTAACAAGTAATAGCATGGTATATAAATAAAAATCAAGGGGTGGAGAATATGGAATATAAAAAATCACAATCATTATCAGAGCAAGCAGCTGATGAAATACTAGATATGATAACAATAAAAAAACAATTTAAAGTGGGGGACAAATTGCCTAATGAAACAGAGCTATCATCTATTTTAAATGTGAGCAGAACGACATTGAGAGAGGCTATAAAAATGCTCGTCTTAAAAGATATAGTAGAAATTAAAAGAGGAAAAGGAACATTTGTAAAAAGTGACGAAGTAGACAATTTCACACTTTCAGACTTAAAAGGACATTCATCCGATTTGGCGGATTTATTGGAGATGAGGTTGATTATAGAACCTATGGGAGCATACTATGCGACAAAGAGGGCAAGTGACAGCGAGATTGAAAAAATAATCGAATACGGCGAAATGGTAGAGCAAAAAATCCTAAACAACGAAGACAGAACAATAGCGGAACAACTGTTTCACAATGCTATTGCAAAAGCCAGCGGTAACTCATTTATGAAAGAATTAGTACCGATTATCAGCAAGGCGATAAACGAAAGTGTCCAACTTTCAAAACAATACGAAAAAGCAACAGAATTAACATTAAAAGATCACAAACTAATTATGGATTTTATGAAAGATAGAAATGCAGAAGGGGCAAAAACAGCGATGAACCTCCATATCATCCACACAATCGATAGCTTTGGATTTAATGATAGATTAATATAGGTATAAAAATTGATTAACCTGCCAATAATGACATTGTGACGAATACACACTCACAAAGATGGTCTCAGGTTTAAATATACGGAAATAGCGTATAGAGTTGTTTAATTGAACAGAACTAAGAAAATCGGTGTTACTCTACACCGATTTTTAATTATATAAAAATTTATTATAATGAGCAAAGCGAATTTCAAGCAACGGAATCTTTGATTCGTTGGCGCTATGAGCGAAGCGAATTTCATATACTTACAAAAAAAGAAAAATTCTCCTACGAAAATCTATAAAATATTTTGCAAATCAAGTATAATATTGATTTGGATTAAAATTCATTAAAATATAAAAGTGGCCAAATACATAAATAAAAACATTTATAGGAAAACTATAAATATTATCTAAAATTAAATAGGCAAATACAAAATTTTAATAAAAATCTTTATCCTAAAGAGCATTAAATAAAGATAGATTTTTGAAAAATATTAATAAAAACCATACTTATCCACAGATTTGTGGTAGAGAAAAATTAATAATATATTAAAAAAAATCTAGAAAATTAAGATAGTGAAAATAATTGAAAATATAAGATAAATATATTAAAAAATAGAGGATATTAAAACTTTAACATCTAAATAACATGTAAACCTAAATAAATTAAAAATTACAACATATAGATTAGAGTAAACACTTTTAATGAATTAATTTAAGAAATACAGTAAAGGGAGGATTCCAAATGACACCGGAAATAAAAGAGAAATTATTAGGTCTTATAAACGAAAAAGCATATAATCCCCTAAAAAAAGAAGAATTAGCATTAATATTTGACATACATTCATGTGAGATGCCGTTATTCAACAACTTTTTAGAGGAATTACAAGATGAAGGATATTTAATTATATCTAAAAAAGGTAGAGTTATGACACCAAGCGCTATGGGATACTTTGTTGGAAAATTCATATCTCATAGAAAGGGATTCGGATTTGTTGAATCAGATGAGGAATTCACACAAGATTTATTTATAGGTCCAGATGATATAAATGGAGCATTAAATGGAGATAGAGTAATGGCTGAGATAGTTAAACCAGCATCAGAAGGCAAAAGAGCTGAGGGAGCTATCGTTAAAGTATTAAAAAGAGAAAATGAAACTGTTATAGGTCTTTTCCAATTATCAAATAAAAACTTTGGATTTGTTATACCAGATAACAAGAAATTTACACAAGATATATACGTTCCAAGCAGATTCTTCTCAGGAGCGAAAGACAACGACAAAGTAGTATGCAAAATAACAGTTTGGCCGACAGAAGGAAGAAAGCCAGAAGGTAAAATAATAGAAGTTATAGGTCAAAAGGGAGAACGTGGGGTAGAAATCGACTCAATAATAAGAGCACACGGACTACCAGAAGAATTCCCACACAAAGTATTAGAAGAAGCAGACAGAGTTATCGTTCCAATACCACAAGAAGAAATAGATAGAAGAATGGATTTAAGAGATTTAAAAACATTCACTATAGATGGTGAAGATGCAAAAGACTTAGACGACGCTGTTTCAATAGAAATGTTACCAAACGGAAACTACAAATTAGGCGTACATATCGCCGACGTTTCTCACTATGTTAGAGAACATTCAAAACTAGACAAAGAAGCGATAAAAAGAGCGACTTCTGTTTATCTAGTTGACAAAGTAATACCAATGTTACCAAAACAACTTTCAAACGGAGTATGTAGTTTAAATCCATTTGAAGATAAATTAACTTTATCAGTATTTATGGAAATAAACGCTGACGGAAAAGTTATAAAATACGATATAGCAGAGTCAATCATAAACTCAAAAGCTAGAATGACTTATACAGAAGTGTCTGACATATTAGAAAAAGACGATGAAAAATTAAAAGCTACTTTCTCAAACTTAGTAGAAGAATTCCACAATGCTGAAGATTTAGCGAGAATCCTTATGAAAAGAAGAGAAAGAAGAGGATCAATCGACTTTGATTTCCCTGAATCAAAAATAATCTTAAATTCAGAAGGAAAAGTAGCAGACATCAAGTCATACGAAAGAAGAATATCAAACAGAATGATAGAAGAGTTCATGCTTGTGACAAATGAAACAGTAGCAGAACATTTCTTCTGGTTACAAACTCCATTCGTTTACAGAATACATGAGATTCCTGCAGCAGAAAAAATGGAGACATTAAGTAAGTTCGTTGCAACTTTCGGATATGCTTTAAAAGGTGATTTAGAACAAATTCATCCAAAAGAAATCCAAAGAGTTTTAAACTTAATAAAAGGAACTCCAGAAGAAGAAGCAATAAGTACAATAATGCTTAGAAGTATGAGACAAGCGAGATATGCTCCACAATGTGTGGGTCACTTCGGTTTAGCGGCACAATACTACTGCCACTTTACATCACCAATAAGAAGATACCCAGACTTACAAATACACAGAATAATAAAAGAACAATTAAACGGAAAATTAACTCCAAAGAGAATTGAACAACTTGCAAACATAGTTGAGTACGCATCTAACCAATCTTCAGAACAAGAAAGAGAAGCTGAATTAGCAGAAAGAGATGTGCACGATTACTACAAAGCTGTTTATATGGCAGACAGAATTGGTCAAGAATTCGACGGAACAATATCAAGTGTTACATCATTCGGTATGTTTGTTGAATTAGAAAACACAGTAGAAGGATTAATCAGAATGGTCGACATGACTGACGATTATTACAACTACATCGAAAGCAGCTACTCATTAGTTGGTGAAAGAACTAAGAGAGTGTTCAGAATAGGTGACCAAGTTAGAATCAAAGTTAGCAAAGTAAATGTAGACTTTAGAGAAATCGACTTCGAACTTGTTTCTGTTAAAGAAGACAACAGATTAGTAGACAGCGTTGTTGATGGTAACTTAGCAGAAGTAAATGAATCTGACGAAAAAGACGCTGAGTAATAGGTTGGAATTAGTATTTAGTTTTAAGCAAATTTGCTTAAAAATGGCTAAAATGCTACTAAGATACAACGTAAAATAGTTGATAAAAGTTTATATAAGGGATATTATAAAATAGACAGTGATATTTTATAATGTCCCTTTTTTAATGTGTAAATTTAAAAAATACATTGAAGTGGAGGAATGAGTATGGTAGAACCAGTACAGTACAGTTATGAGGAATTTCCAGAATCACATACGACTGCCAAGGGGATGAACGTAATCGAATTTGACGATGATATTGCGTCGGTAGTCTGCAAAAGGTATGTGAATTATATCGAAAGAGATGGAAAACAACTAAAATTACAGTTTTTGATGCCTTATTACACAGTTGAACATATGGAGAAATTACCATGCGTTGTCTTTGTACAGGGGTCAGGTTGGATAAAACAAAAGCTGTATCTTAACATTGGAAACTTATCAAAATTAGCAGACAAAGGATACATCGTGGCAATTGTCCAATATAGATCAGCAGAAGACGCGCCTTTCCCAGCACAAGTTCAAGATGTAAAAACAGCAATAAGATTTTTGAGAAAAAACGCAGAAGAGTACAAAATAGACCCAAACAACATATTCCTATGGGGGGATTCATCAGGGGCACATATATCGTTGATTACTGGGATTACAAGTGGTGTAGCTGACCTTGACACAGATGACTACGGCGATTATTCTGACAAAGTCAACGGAATAGTAGACTTTTATGGACCGACAGACATCACAAAAATGAACGATGCACCCACAACAGCCGACTACACAGTACCAGACAGTCCAGTCGGAATATTGATAGGAAAAGTAGATGTTACAAAGAATGAAGAAAAAGCACAAAAAGCAAATGTACTAAATTACATTACAAAAGGTAGGGACATACCGCCGATAATAATTTTCCACGGAAGCAAAGACAGAATCGTTCCATTTGAACAAAGCGCCATGCTACATGAAAAACTGTTAGCAGAACACAAAGACAGCACAATTTATAAAATAATGGGACAAGACCACTGCGGACCGGGATTTTGGCAAGATGAGGTTATCGATTTAATAGATGAATTTTTTGAAAAACATATGAAGAGAATATAAAAATAGATGTATATTTGGATGGATTATTGGTGAAAATGCTTATGGATGATTCATCCTTTCTTATGCTAATTTTGAGCAAAGGTATCTCTGAGAGAAGCAAATTTTTGAAAAATTCCTAGAGGGAATCTCAGGGAACTTGACGAAATTGGAAAACTATGATAAATTATAAATCAGTCTAAAATAAGTAAAAAGAAGGTGAAAGTATGGCGGGAACTAAAAATTTAGCGACAAACAAAAAAGCAAGACACGAATACTTTATAGAAGAAACATACGAATGTGGAATCGAATTAAAAGGAACAGAAGTTAAATCACTTAGAATGGGTAGAGTAAACCTTAAAGACGGATTTGCATCTGTGGATAACTCTGAAGTTTTCCTAAAACAAGTTCATATAAGCCCATACGAACAAGGAAACTCTTTCTACAAATTGGACCCAATGAGACCAAGAAAGCTCCTTCTTCACAAATCTGAAATCAGAAAATTAATAGGGGCAACAACAATAAAAGGTTACTCATTAATTCCACTTAACATGTACCTTAAAAACGGTAAAGTTAAAGTAGAATTAGCATTAGCAAAAGGTAAAAAACTTTATGACAAACGTCAAGACATGGCTAAAAAAGATGCACAAAGACGTATTGAGAGAGAAATGTCTGGAAGATATTAAGGTTTAAAGCCTTATTAAATAGAAAAGCTGTAGTATTATTGACTAAATAATTCAAAATATATAGCGATTCTATGATTATGCAACAAATGAAAAATATTTCATTGATTTTTTAATCAAAAAGTATTATATTATTAATACAATAATATTTTAAATATACAACTTAATATGGTGGAACAATAAATAACAGTTTGCAAAAGTCTCAAAGACTCTAAACATCCATGGGGGTGTAAAGGTTTCGACGTGGGTTTGGAACTTGAGGGTGCTTGTCGTGTTACTCCTCTAGATCACGTAAAACCTGGGGAATTAAAATAAACGCAAACGAAAATTACGCTTTAGCAGCTTAATAATTGCTGCTTGTCCCTCTTAGCCCTCCTGCCGGTTAAGACTGGACATCATTTATGCAGGGAACTACTTCTTGGGCGCCTCGACCTGAAGTGGACTAATTGAGGCTGGCTGATGATCTAGTCTGCCACTGGCCGACATCAAAGGCGAGACACTAATACAGATGGCTACACACGTAGATGCAGCGAGGAATGGGCTTGCGGACAGGGGTTCGACTCCCCTCATCTCCACCAGTGAAATGACCTCGTGAGAGGATAGGAACTACTAAGTTTATGACTTAGTAGTTTTTTTATATAATATT
>CALEBD010000057.1 GCA_937944945.1 uncultured Clostridium sp.
TAATACCGGTAGATTATCTATATCTAATAGATACTTAGTAGAAAGAAAACCTTTATGGAGCACTCTTGATGATTCTGAAAAATAGTCTGTATTAACTGAGTATGCAGAGAAATATAAAGAGGATCATCAGACTCAAGAAGAACCTACTAGAAGGCAACTGATAAGTTATTATAATAATAAGATTAACTAGAGTTGGAGTGATATAGAAAATAGTGCTAATGTAGAAGCTAACGAACGTACATTAGCTAATGCTATATTTAGAGAAGACTTACGTAATACTAGAAAATCTTTATAGCAAGCCCAAGTAGAAAATTAGGAAGAGTTTGACACTCCTATAGATAATCAACCTGTTTCAACAGAGGAATCATCAAATAAAACATAGGTAGAACCAGATAATAATCAAGGTAGCGATACGAAAGAAACGTCCTAGGAATCCGCTCGTACTGTAGATAATATATCAGATGATGCTGATAGAAACTCTGTGAACACTCCAGTTGATGAAATTGCTACTGGTAGTTCAGAAGAACAAGTAGATGAGGTAACTGATAATACTGGAGATACTGGAGAAGTTAGTGACATAGACGCTATGCTAGATGAAGTATCTGATAAAGAATATATAGAAGATAACGACGTAATAGAAATAGCATAGGGTTCTGCTAACGATTAGGATAGAGCAGCTACTGATAATGTAGATAGTAATACTCTAGAGATAGACGAGTTAAAAGCTAAGTATGACACTATTGAAGACGGTGGACCTATTGCAGATATAGGTAATGTTGAAGATTCTGATATGGCTTCTACTGAAACTATTACTAATACAGAAGAAGAAGTATAGTCTGAATAGCCTACACATACTACTAAGCGCTAGGAACCAATCAGCCCAAAGTAGATAAATCCTATCGTTAATCTTACTCCTGAATCATTTGATGGGGCTACTGATGAAACTGTAGAGATTCCTTTAGAGACTTAGGATGATGTAATATATACAGACGGAACTGATACTTGGGTAGGTAATGAAGATCCGTCTTTAGGATCTCCGGTGAGTGACGAAGAGATAGAAATGCAAGGGCAATTTGAGTAGGTGGATGCTGTAGACATGGCTACTACTCAGGAAGCTGCAAACTATTTGGGTTAGACTGATAAATCTCCTGGTTTAGATACTAAAAAGAAAGTAGAAACTAATAGAATACATTCTACATTTTTTTATGCTTTTAATTCTACAGAAGTTATGCCTATTGAAGCTAATGGTAAACCTGTACAATTTGATGGAGAGCGTAGACCAGGGATAGAATTGGCAGCTAAGTTAGCTATACCCGGTTGGTTATCTAAACAAAAGGCTTACTATATAGTTACAGATAGTAAAGAGACACGTAAGTTCGAGAGGGATGCTGCAGATAGAATGGCAGTACATTTAATTATCGAAGAAACTACGGAAGATGGTAAGAAACTAATATACAATCTAGCTTTATATCAACCAGATAAGGCTAGAGCTAAAATGCGTAATTGGAATGTAAGTAGCTCTAAGACTAATAGTGAAATAAATAAACTTAGACAATTACGTAAGAGTATTATAGATAAATATATTAAAACATACTCTCCTAACTATTTTGTAGACAAATCTGCTACTTTACCCCAAGTGGCTCCCAAAGGTATAATACCAGTTAACTTAAGACAAAGTAATGGTTCTATTAATAGTTAGGCGTCTGAAGGAAAAAGACCTATATATAGATCTCTTACTGAAGTGTAGGAATTTGGTTTAAGTTCAGATCCTATATAGATGTCTAATCAGATATTAAATGGA
>CALEBD010000058.1 GCA_937944945.1 uncultured Clostridium sp.
TGATATACTTAAAATAAATAGTAAGTAAATTTAAGGAGGTTTACGATGGCTGGAATTTTAAATAGATTTAAAGATATAATGTCTTCAAATATTAATGCATTATTAGATAAGGTTGAAGACCCAAATAAAATTATAGATCAATACCTTAGAAATTTAGAAAGTGACTTAGGAAAAGTAAAAGCAGAAACAGCAGCAGTAATGGCTGAAGAAACTAGAGCGAAAAGAGAATTAAATGAATGTAATGAATCTATAGATAAAATGCAAAATTATGCACAAAAGGCTTTATTAGCAGGTAATGAAGCTGATGCAAGAACATTTTTAGAAAAGAAAGAAGAATTAAATACAAAATTGACTTCACTTCAACAAACTTATGATATAGCTAGAGAAAATGCGACAAAAATGAGAGAGATGCATGATAAACTAGTAAAAGATATAGCATCATTAAATGCAAAAAGAGATGAGTTAAAAGCCAAAATGGCAATAGCACAGACACAAGAAAAATTAAATAAATTGGGTTCAAGTGTAAATGGAGCTATGGGGAATATGTCTAAATTTGATGAGATGGAAGCTAAGATAAATAAAAAATTAGATACTGCAAATGCAATGGCAGAACTAAATACATCTAAAAAAGAAGAAAATATAGATGATTTAATGGCTAAGTATGATGAGCCAACAAGTAGCTCAAATTCAGCAATAGATGACGAGCTTGCTAAGTTAAAAACTAAATTAGGATTAGATAAATAATAAAAGTTAATTAACTATACTGGAAAGGGAATATGATGGATACTGCAAAAACATATTATTGCCAAAACTGTGGGGCAGTTATGGAATTTGATGCATCTTCGCAAAATTTGAAATGCCCAAGTTGTGGCAATGAAGTTAAAATAGAACATGATGACAGTAAAATTGTAGAGCATAAACTAACTCGACATGCGATGGATTCAATAAAAGCAGAGGAAAAACAATCTACTAGTATGCAGTGTGAAGGATGTGGAGCCCTTGTAGAAGTTGATGCAACAAGTACAGCGACGACATGTCCTTATTGCGGTGCTAATTATGTTTTGGCAAAAAAACAACTGGATGCACTAATTCCAGATGGAGTTGTACCGTTTAGAATCAATAAATTACAGACGGGAGAGATATACCACAAGTGGATAAAAAGTAGGTGGCTTGCTCCAAATACATTAAAAACTCTATATCAATCAGATAAAGTTCAAGGTATATATATACCATTTTGGACATTTGATGCAGATGTAAAAGCACATTATCACGCTATGGGTGGAAAAAACTATGAAGTTACATACAAAGACGATAATGGAGAAACACATACAGAAATTAGAACGAGATGGTATCCTACTTCGGGTTATGTGCATAATTTTTTTGATGATGTACTTGTAAAAGCATCAGATAAATTAAAACCGAGCTTAGTAAACTCACTTGTATATAATACTCAAAATATATCTTCATTTTCTCCAGATTATATGTCTGGATATTGTTCAGAAATATATACAATAGATTTAGAAGATGCACATATACAAGCAAAGAAAAAAATGCAAAATGAAATGCGACATTTGTGTGAGAGAGACGTACTTAGAAAATTTGATAGAGTAAGTAGTTTGAATATGAGTTCAAACTATGATAGAGAAACGTATAAACATATTTTAGTACCGATATATTCATCTGCATATTACTATAAAGGAAAAGAATATCATATTTTAATAAATGGTCAATCTGGGGTAATATCAGGGGAATATCCAAAGAGTGTATTTAAAATAGCTGCAATAGTTGTAGTAATAATTATTATATTAATATTAGCTTTATATTATGTAAATTCATAAAAAATAGGAGGAACGATATGGGTTTTTTCAGCAATCAACTGTCAAACGTAGTAGAGTGGGAACAGTTTAGAGATGATATGATTTTTTGGAAATGGGATAATAAAGAAATCAAAAAAGGAAGTAAATTAATTATTAGACCAGGCCAAGATGCAATATTTATGTTTAATGGGAAAATAGAAGGTATATTCAAAGATGAAGGCAGTTTTGATATAGAGTCACAAATAGTTCCTTTTTTATCAACATTAAAAGGATTTAAATTTGGATTTAATAGTGGGATGAGAGCAGAAGTATTATTTGTAAATACTAAAGAATTAACTGTTAAATGGGGAACAAAAAATGCAATAAATATACCAGCTCCAAATCTACCAGGTGGTATGCCTATTAAATCATTTGGTACGTTTTGCTGTAAAGTAGAAGATTATGGACTGCTTATAGATAAAATAGCAGGGATTAAAAAACAATTTACAATAGATGACGTAAAAGAGCGTATAATGTCTATGTTAGATCAAACTCTTATGAGATGGATAGTAAGAGAAGGAAAAGATATATTCAATCTTCAAGCTAATGCTTATGAAATATCAAAAGGAATACAAAGTGATTTAGATATGGAAATGCAAAAGATAGGAATTGGAATAACTAATTTTGCAATATCTAGCGTATCTTATCCAAAAGAAATACAAGAAATGGCTACAAAAGCAGCATCACAAAGTATGGTAAACGATATGGATAAATACACTAAGATTGCAATGGCAGATTCAATTGGTAAAAACTCAGGAGGGCATGGCTCAAATATAGCATCAGATATGGCTGGTATGCAAGTTGGAATGATGATGGGACAACAAATGGCTAATCAAATGGCGCAAAATCAACAACAAAACAATCAACAATCATATAATCAGCCACAACAGCCATCTCAACCACAAC
>CALEBD010000059.1 GCA_937944945.1 uncultured Clostridium sp.
AACAACTATTACGATTTGGAATATTTAGAATTACTTAGTATAACAAAATAAAATAAAGTAAAACAGTTTTTAAATTTAAAAAATAATTTAAAATGAGGTGTTTGCTATATTTTATTACACAAACGATAGGGGGCAGGGTATTGTCGAAAAATATATAAAAAAATAGAAACAATAATAAATTGGAATTAAGAATCCTCAAAAAAATGTCACTTAATAAAATATTATGTGTTATATTATAATATAGAAAAAACAAGTAGTTATAAGAGTTCTGTATACCAGATTAATAGGGAAATTGGTGCAAATCCAATGCGATCCCGTCACTGTGATAAAGGGTTGGTTTTCAAACCACTGGATGAATTTCTGGGAAGGGAAAACTAACAATGCTTTTTAGCCAGGAGACCTGCTTTTATAATAAAAATAGAGAACTATTCTACGGTGTATAGGTGTGTTCCAATAAGTCTTTGTTTGTATGGGGTTTTGTTTAACACGCTTGAAAAAGTGTGTTTTTTAATGTTTAAAAACAATCAAAGAAAGTAGATAGTAAATAAAAAGAATAATGGGGTTAAATATATGGATGTAAAACAATTGCAGTATTTTGTAGTAAGCGTTGATATGGGGAGTTTCCATTCTGCAGCAGAAGCATTAATAACAACTCAGCCAAACGTAAGTAAAATAGTCAAATCATTAGAAGAAGAATTAAATATGACTTTATTAAATAGAACTAGAAGTGGTGTTACAATAACTCCTCAAGGGGAAAGTGTTTACATGTATGCCATAGAAGTTTTAAAAAATATAAATATAATTAATGAATTTAAAAAAGGTCAAAACATTGATGTTTTATCAATATCAAGTGTTCCTAGCAACACATTATCTTTTTATTTGTCTCAATTTTATAATAAACAATCAAGAAAAGATATTAGATTAGATTTCTTTGAAACGAATGTACAAAATATAATTAGAAGGGTACATGCTAGAAAAGCTGAACTTGGTTTTGTATATATATCGAAACGAAGTATGTCGGCATTTAAGCAACAGATTAAATCAAAAGGTCTAGAATATCATGAATTAACAAAAGTACCTTTATACTTATTTGTGGGTAGAAATAATCCACTATATAAGAAAGATTCTGTAGAAGAAACTGATTTAAAAGATATAAAACTAGTTCAATATCATGAAAAGCAATTCTCATTATATAACCACTTAGGTCATATAAAAGAAGATATTATTTATAATGGAGATAGTGTTTCTATATCTTATACAAATAGTGATAGTTTTCTAATTCAATCATTAAAACATACTGAACACGGCTCTATTGCAAGTAGCTTTGTTAAAAATCAGTATCAAGAATATGGTATAAAAGCAATTCCGATAATATCGTGTGAAAGAAGTATTTCATTTGGATATATAAGAAGAAAAAAAGACAAAGTATCTGATTTAGGTGAGTCACTGATCGAGTACTTAGAAAACTTAGATGAATTTAAAAATTAAATATAAAAATAGAAAACAGTATTTATATTGTTATCTTAAGGAGGAGGTATTTTGAATAGTAAACAAATTTCAAAAAGATTGATTCAAATGGCAATCGTATTATTAGGGATAAGTTTTATAACTTTTTCACTAATATATATGGCACCAGGGGACCCTGTTAGGGCAATGTACTCATCAAGTGGTGTAATGCCAAGTGAGGAAGTGCTGAATCAAACAAGGGAAGCTATGGGATTAAATAAACCATTTTTAGTTCAATATTTTGATTGGTTGACATCATGTCTTCAAGGGGATTTTGGAACTTCATATTCTTCAGGAAAACCTGTTTTAGGAATTTTAATGGATAGATTAATTCCAACATTAAAACTAGCATTTTTATCTTTAATTATAATGTTAGTGATTGCAGTTCCGAGTGGAATAATAGCGGCTATAAAACAAAATAAATTTGCCGATTACCTTATAAGAGGAATTACATTTTTAGGTATCTCTATGCCGAACTTTTGGGTTGGATTATTACTTCTATATGTAGTGGCATTAAAATTAAATCTATTACCTGTAATATCTATAGGTGGAGGATTTAAAACAATGATTTTACCAGCTGTAACATTAGCATTTGCTATGGCGGCAAAATATACAAGACAAGTTCGTACAGCAGTATTAGAAGAATTAAATAAAGATTATGTTATTGGTGCAAAAGCTAGAGGATTAAGTGATGGAAAAATACTTTTAAGACATGTATTCCCAAATTCTTTATTACCATTAATAACATTATTAGGATTATCGTTAGGTTCATTATTAGGAGGGACAGCGGTTGTAGAGGTTATATTCTCATATCCGGGTCTTGGTAACTTAGCTGTTACATCAATCACAGCTTATGATTATCCAATAATTCAAGCTTATGTACTTTGGATAGCACTTATTTATATGATTATAAACTTAATAGTAGACCTTTCATATACACTAGTAGATCCAAAGGTTAGAGAGAGAGGTTAGTGATGAAAAATATTAAAACATTTATAAAGAAGAACAAGGTATTTTCAGCACTTATCGTAATGGCAATAGCTATAGCACTTGTAGCAATATTCGCACCATTTATAGCGCCACATGATCCTTATGCGGCAGAGTTACAACATGCATTTCAACCACCAAGTTCAGAACATTTACTTGGAACAGATAAATTGGGAAGAGATGTGTTATCTCGTGTAATTTATGGGACAAGAATATCTTTAAGTGCATCATTGATATTAGTAGTATTGATATTCTTAATAGGAACAACAGCAGGAATTTTAGCAGGTTACTTTGGCGGAATTGTCAATGCTGTGATTATGAGAATTTCAGATATGATGATTTCATTCCCAGGTATGGTATTAGCTATTGCAATGGCAGGAATAATGGGTGCTAGTGTTAAAAATGCAATTATAGCTATTATGCTTGTAAGTTGGACGAAGTATGCTAGATTAGCAAGAAGTTTAGTTTTAAAAATATGCGAAGAAGATTATATTTATGCAGCTAGAGTTACTGGTTGTAAAACTTCAACTATTATAGTTAAATATCTTTTACCTAATATATTACCTACATTAGTTATTACAGCTACAACTGATATAGGAACAATGATATTAGAACTTGCAGGTCTTTCATTTTTAGGCTTTGGTGCACAATCACCTGCAGCAGAATGGGGACTTATGTTAAATGAAGGACGAGCTTATTTATTAAATTGCCCTTGGTTAATGATAGCGCCAGGTATAGCAATTTGTATTGTAGTTATTGTATTTAACTTAATAGGAGATAAATTAAGAGATATATTAGACGTTAGACAAGAAGCTAGCGAAAGTCAAGTAAGCTAATAATTTAATTTGAATGAAAATTAAATTAAAAAAAGATAAATATCAAAATAAAAGGGAGAAATATAGGGAGGTATTTCATGAAAGTTTTTAAAAGGATAAAAAAGGCAATGGTTGCAACATTAATTGCAGCTATGACATTAGGAGCGGTTACAGGATGTAGTTCATCAAAATCTGGAAGTGTATCAGCAGATTCAAAGACATTAAACTTTGGGTGTACAAATTTCTCTGATTCATTAGATCCATCATCAATAGTTAATGCTGCTTGGTGTGTAAGTAGTTACGGTA
>CALEBD010000060.1 GCA_937944945.1 uncultured Clostridium sp.
TGTATTTATATTATCTAAATTTATACTTTCGATATATTTTTCAAAGTTAATAACCCTTCCCGCCATAAATGGAATTAATTTAATTTCACAAGTTTTTAAATTAGCAATTATTAATTTAATTTTGTCATCTACAGGTGCATTTATAACTGTATTTTTGCATTGTGTATTGTGATTGTATATATAAGCTAATATAGATTTTAATGATGAAATATTGTTATATATAAGCTCTCTAACAAAGAATGTGTCTCCTTGCATATAATATGCTATATAACTTTTGTTTTCTTCATCAATATATATATATCCATCTTCAGATTCAATTTCTTTCATAAATCTATCAAAGTAAACTTCATCTCTCAATGCATATCCATTTAAGTTTTTCACTGCATTTGTATAAATTTCAGATAATATTTTAGAATCTTCAAAATCAGCTTTTCTCAATTTAGATGTTACTCTAAATCCTGAAAGCTCATCTGTTTTTATATTATATTGAATTTGGTCATAGCAATGGTCAAATCCATATCTTTTATACAGTCTATAATCAATCGCCATTAAAAGTGATACTATTTCTCCACTTTTATATAACTCTTCTAACGTATATGTCATTAGATGTTTCATATAACCAAGCCCTCTAACTTCAGGCTTCGATGAAACACCTACAACATAAGATACATCGTATTTTCTGTTTCTAAGGTCTATTTTGTATTTGTTTAATTGAAGCGCAGACAACACCTCATTATTTTCTTCTATTATAATAGTATTTTTTTTATCATATACATTTTCAAAATAGTATTTTACAAAATCTTCTCCATCCTCAAAACAATAATTCCAAAGTGAAACTATTTGATTTTTATCAGTTGCTCTAGCATATCTAATATTCAATTAGTTAGCCTCCCTAACAGTGTATTTTTCAACAAGTTTACATGGATGGTAAGATAATTTTGCTTTTCTAAGTCCTTCTATTCCCATATCTTCTTCTCTATTTACAAATTCAACTTCAGGGAATTCATGAACTAAAAATTGTTGGTTTATATAAGGATATAATCCTCTTATTTCTGGATTAGCTTTTTCTATGTGAATTAAAGCCATATTTTTGTTTAATAATTCACCCATAGTAAATGCCTCTAATTTTCCATCTATATATATACCAGCTATTTTTAATCTGTCACATATTTGGTCATAGTGAGTAAATAATTTTTCTATACCAGATCTTTCATCATCTACCCCTTCTTCTATGTTGTCGTTTTCTTCTTTATTTATTGTCCACTCATCTAAAAGAGCTCTACAATCGTCGAAATCTTCTTTTCCAAGAAGTCTATATTCAAATCTTCCGTCGTATTCAGTTAAGAAGTAATTTATATGATTTCTTTTTTTGCTATTTTTTCTACCTTTTAGAGTTCTCATTATTTCACCATCATAAACATAGTCAAATAAATCTCTTTCTGCTATATATTCAAATCTATCTCCGTATTCTTCCTTTAAATAATCTACTACTTCTTCTGTAATACCTCTAAAGTAAAGTTTTTCTTCTATTTGTGCAAAGTAATCTAATACGAAATCTATTACTTTTGGTAAATCTTCTTTTTTAGCAAGAGGTAAGATTGAGAATACTTCACCGTCATACTCTCCTACTAAAACTGCAAAATTATCACCTACATAATATGCAGTTTTGTATGCATGTTGCCACATATATAATGTGTTGAAGTTGTATTCACATGCTTCATAATCCACTAAATCAAAATATGGATTTAATATTTCTCTATCTTCAATAGTTATTTCCTTAAAATAAGGTCTTGAACTATTTGGATCTTTTTTTATTATTTCTTCAAAAAGATTTATATTATCTCTTTCTTTTGTTATTTGCATAACATCCTCCTATAAATTAAATGAAAGTTTACATTTTAAATTTATTTTCAATTTATTGTATTTATTTCTATTTTAACGTCAAAACTCTTAATATATTTATTTCAGTATTCTATTTTACCCAAGATAGCATCCAATAAACATGTATTTTAATGGAGTGATTGTAACTTGAATAAAAAAATTTTAATATTTTCAATTATTATAATAGCACTTTTTACTGGCTGTAACAAAAATAAAGATTTTTGCATCCATATAATAGATGTTGGCCAAGCAGATTCTATTTTAATCACAACACAATCAAATAAAAATATGTTAATTGATGGTGGAGATGAAAATAGTGCTAAAATAATAAAATCCTATTTAAAAAATAAAAAAGTTAAAACTTTAGATGTAGTTGTGGCGACACACCCTGACAGCGACCATATTGGTAGCCTAGACGATATAATTGATAATTTTGATGTAGAGAAAATTTATATGCCTAAGCAAACCACAAATAGTGAATGCTACATCA
This sequence comes from uncultured Clostridium sp., assembly GCA_937944945.1. Taxonomy (GTDB): domain Bacteria; phylum Bacillota; class Clostridia; order Peptostreptococcales; family Peptostreptococcaceae; genus Intestinibacter. The sequence continues at coordinate 2,372 of CALEBD010000060.1, forward strand.
ACTTAATTGACTCTTGTAATAAAAAAAATTTAAAAGTAAATTATCTGTCTAAAGATGATTCTTTTGACTTAGATAAATACACAGAAATATATGTTCTAAGTCCAGATTATATAACAGATAATAATAATTCAAATTCCATTGTACTAAATATTTCATATAAAAACAACAATTTTTTGTTTACTGGCGATTGTGAAGAATCTAACGAGATGGACATGATAAACTCCTATGACCTTGAAAATATAGACTTTTTAAAAGTTGCCCACCATGGAAGTTCAACCTCCAGCTCCTTAGAATTTTTAAAAGAAATTTCACCTTCTATAGCTGTAATATCATGTGGGTATAAAAACGACTACGGTCATCCACATAGGTCAACTTTACAAAATTTAGAATCTGTCAACGCAAAAGTTTTTAGAACTGATGTAAATGGAAGTATGCAATTTTATTCCGATGGGAATAAAATTTACTCTACAATCAAATATAAACAAGAGTAAACTAAAATAAGAGCATCAATTATATGCTCTTATTTTTTTATCATAAACACCTCTACAAATAAATTATTTTATATTCTTATAACTTCTCCTACATAGATTAAGTTTGGATTTGTCATATTATTTTTTTCTATTAATTCTTTATAATCTACTCCAAATTTTTTCGCAATCGAACTTAATGTATCTCCCTTTTGAACTATATAAAGGCTGCTAAAGTTTTCACCTCTACTTCCAGTATTTATAGAAGTTCTTATTTTTAAAATTTCGCCTGTATAAATTAAATTCGGATTGGATATATTATTTATACTCACTATACTTTGGACTGTTGTATCAAATTTTTGAGCAATTGAACTTAATGTATCTCCATTTTGTACTATATATGTCGTCATATATTGTCTTGTTGATGGGACTGCGATATTTCCTCTAGAATCTATCGGTATTTTCAATATTTCTCCCACATAAATTAAATTTGGATTTTCTAAATCATTTAAGTCTACTATAGCTTGAACTGTTGTATCAAATCTTATTGCAATAGAAGTTAGTGTATCACCACTTTGTACTATATATGTTGTTGTAAATATTTTTCTTCTTTTTTTAATACTCCTATTACCCGGATAAATTTTCAAGACTTGACCTACATAAATTAAATTTGGATTTGTAATTGAATTTATAACTGCGATTTCATGAACTGTTGTACCGTATTTTTGAGCAATTGAGCTTAATGTATCTCCTGCTTGAACTGTATAATATATAACTGGGCTTTGTGTTGATGGTTGTTGTCTATCTCCTGGAATTTTACGTGGCTTTTTTTGTTCCTTTGGAACATCTTCGCTATCATCTAAAAACATTCCATCATAAATTAAATCTAAATCTGTACTTGCATTAATACCTC
>CALEBD010000061.1 GCA_937944945.1 uncultured Clostridium sp.
CTATATGATTTTTGATAAATTTTATTTTTTTACATTTACTTAACCATTTATTTTTCAAAAATACGTATATTTTATGCCTAAAAAAGACTGTCTCTATTATTTTCGAGACAGTCTTTGCTTTTCTATTTATTAATCAAAAAATATGTTTTATTAATCGATTATTTATTCTTTATTTTTTTCGTAGATAAGTTTTAAACCTTCTAGTGTTAAGTCTTTGTCGATATAATCTATGCTATCAGTTTCTGAATCTATAAGTGTTGAAAGTCCACCTGTTGCAATAACTTTTACATCATCATTACCTAACTCTTCTTTAATCATGTTAATTAATCTTTCAACCATTCCTGCATAACCATATATTATACCAGCTTGCATTGCTGATACTGTATTTTTACAAATTGTCATACCTGGTTTTACTAATTCAACTCTAGGTAATTTAGATGCTTCATGGAATAATGCTTCACTTGATATCTTAATTCCTGGACAAATTGAACCGCCTAAGTATTCTCCTTTATCTGATATTGCACAGAATGTAGTTGCTGTTCCAAAATCAACTATTATTGATGGGTATCCGTATTTTTCGATAGCTGCTACTGCATTTACTATTCTATCAGCCCCAACTTGTTTTGGATTATCATATTTTATGTTTAAGCCAGTTTTTATTCCTGGTCCTACTATTAATGGCTCAACTCCACAGTATTTTATACAGAAGTTTTCAAGAGAATGCATAACATCTGGAACCACTGATGATATAATTATATTCTTAACATCTCTCATATTGATTCTATGGTATTCAAATAAGTTATTTATTAATATACCATATTCATCTGAACTTTTTTGATGATCAGTGTTTATTCTCCAACTGTTAGTTAATGTATCTCCTTCATAGATGCCTAAAACCATATTGGTATTTCCAACGTCAAATACTAATAGCATTTATATAAACCCTCTTTCTATTTTTTGCTTTTTCTAATCATAGCCACTGCAACTGCTGATACTAATACACCTGCTACTATTGCTTCTGGTATTCCATTAGCTGTACATATTGCAAGAATATATTTACCTGCATTTCCTGCTTGACCTATTGCTTTCATATATCTATCCGCATATAATACGTAAATTAATCCCATAACTCCTATTGTATTTGTTAGAGATCCAACTACTCCTGCAATGAATCCTGATAAATAAACTCTTTTAGTTAATTTGTGTATTCCTGCATATACATAGTATGCCACTACACCAATTAATATTCTTGGTAATACTGATATAATTGGATTCATAAAACAGAATGATGTAATTGTAGGTTCTGTAAATGCTTTAAATAGACTTGTTAATCCGAATATTAAACCTACTGCTGCTCCAACAACTGGACCTTCTATTACTGCTCCTATTATAACTGGTACATGCATAATAGTTGCTTTAACTGGTCCTAGTGGTATATAACCAACAAAAGGAATCATAGATAATACAATTGATATTGCTGACAGTACTGAGATTACTGCCATTCTTCTAACGTTTAATCGTTTTTGAGTTGATGCTTGTGCTCCTGCGTTCATCATAATATAACCTCCGTTCCAGCTCCATTGGATGCCGGACTTTTAATATTATTTTGTTACATATTTTACCCTATAGTCAGACTTCTTTTTTAAGAATGCCCGCTGTAACAAAATAAATTTTAGCAGTCGACACTTGCGTTGTCAATATTCTCACATTTTTTTGTTAGTTTTTTCTTATAATTAAAAACATGCCTTTTTAGTATATTTTTGGATTATTTTAATCAATTTTATTAAATATCTATTTTACTAATAATTGTTGTTTTAATTCATTATATGATGGTATTTGTTTTACTCCTTTAGCATTTTTAACAGCATTTATTATACTTTTTTCCATAACTTCAACTGCTAAAGAACCTAATAATGTTAAATCTGCTCCTGTTTCTATTTCACCTGTTGCCATCGTAAATATTGTGTCTCCATCATGAGGAGTATGTATAGGGAATATAGCTCTCGCGTATCCATCATGGGCCATTTGTGATATTTTTTTACATTGTGCTTTATCTAATTTAGCATTAGTAGCAATAATTCCTATTGTAGTATTATCTATACTAAATCCGCCTTTTGTTACCCCTTGTTTCATAAGTTCGTAACTATTTAGACAGCTAGTTTTATCATTATTTAATGCTCCTGCTATTACCTTTCCATCTTCATACACATCTCCTAATGCATTTACTGCAACTAAAGCTGATACTACTATTCCATTGTCTAATTTTATAGAATGACTTCCTATACCACTTTTTGTTACAAATTCTGGTCCTCTTATTTTTCCGACACTTGCTCCACATCCAGCACCATAGTTTCCTTGTTCTAAAACTGTTTCACTAGCATTTAAACAAGCTTCGTATCCCATTTGTTTGTCTGGTCTTATTTTATGATTTCCTATTGCTAAGTCGAATAATACCGCACCAACAACTATTGGCACTTTACAAGCCCCTGCTTCAAATCCTATGTTTTTTTCTTCTAAGTATTGGCTAACTCCACATGTACTTTCTAAACCAAATGCTGACCCACCAGATAAAACAACAGCGTGTACTTTTTGAATTGTATTTACTGGATCAAGTAAATCTGTTTCTCTTGTTCCAGGGGCAGCTCCTCTAACATCTACACCGCATGCTGCGCCTTCTTCGCATATAACTACTGTGCATCCTGTAAGAGCTTCTTCATTTTGTGCTTGTCCTACTTTTAATCCTTTAACATCTAGTATGTTATTATACATATCCTTTTACTCCTCTTATAGAAACCTCTCCTGATAGTATTTCTTTTATTTCACCATTATTTTCTTTTATAATTAAATTTCCATTTTCATTTATATCTATACATTCAACTAACTCTTTTTTGTTATTCTTTATAAGATATACATGATTCCCGATTATTGCCGAATATTTTTTACATATTTCTAAAGTGCTATCTTTGTTTCCATCTAGTATATAAGCTTTATATAATTTTTCAAACTCTATACAAAATTGTCTAACGATATCAACTCTAGATAACTTATATCCTTCTTTATAAAGAGAAGTAGCTTTCTCTTTTATTTCTTCTGGGAATTCAAGTGTTTTTACATTTATACCAATTCCCATAACAATATAATTTACTCTTTCCATTTCGGCTGATAATTCAGTTAATATACCGCAAATTTTCTTATGATTTAATATGATATCATTTGGCCATTTTATCGATACATCAACACCTAAATTATCTAATGCTTTAATAATACTTGCACCTGCTACTAAAGTTAAAAACGGCGTCTTATATGGCTCAATTTTAGGCTTTATAATTAAGCTCATCCAAATTCCATCTCCTGATTTTGACTTCCAACTTCTGCCCAATCTTCCTTTACCTTTAGTTTGTTGTTCACTTATTATTAAGGTTCCCCCATTAACTTTATTTCCAATTTCTTTAGCATAATCATTTGTAGAACCTACAGTATCCAAATGTATTATATTTTTGCCTATAAATTCAGTGCTAAGATTATGCGATATATTTTCTAGTAATAATATATCATGTGGTCTTTCTGCTAATCTGTATCCCTTTTTATTTACAGATTCTATATTATATCCTTCTTCTCTAAGTGCATTTATATGTTTCCATATTGCTGTTCTAGAAATTCCTAATGCCTTAGATAATTGTTCTCCAGATATAAAGCTATCTCCGCTATCTAAAATAGCTCTTATTATCTTTTCTCTCATAAATACACCCCTTTAAAACTATGTATTAATTTCTTATTATCAATTTATATCTTATTTTACATTATACTGTTAACTGTTTATATATAAAATACAATTTTTAGGAAAATTTATCAAAAAAATAAAGGCTGTTACACAATTAATGTAACAGCCTTTTTATCTAATATTCAAGATTATTTTTCATTATCTAAATCTTTTTTATTTAATTCTACAACAGTGTCTTCTATTTTGTTTTCTACTTGAGTAGTTTCTGTTTTTTTAGTTATATCAACTTTAACTTCTTCTGTAGTTGAATTGTCAGTATCAGATTTTTCAACTAAATCTCCTTTATCTAAAGGAAGTTCTTGATTAAATGCTTTTATAAATTGTTCTGCATCTAAAGTTTCATATGCTAATAAGCCTTTAGCTACATAATCAAGCTCCGCAGAATAGTCAGTTAATATTTTTCTACATTTTGCATATGCAACTTCAACTATATCTCTTACTTCTTTATCTATTTCATAAGCTATTTCTTCAGAGTAATTTTTCTTAGTTGAAATTGAATTTCCTAGGAATACTTCTTCATCACTATCGCCATATACCATTGGTCCAAGTTTTTCACTCATACCGTATTTAGTAACCATAGCTCTTGCTATTGAAGTAACTCTCTCTAAGTCATTAGATGCACCTGTAGATATATCGTCCATTATTAATTCTTCAGCGACTCTACCACCTAATGCCATTATGATAGTTTCTTTCATTTCATTCTTAGTTCCATACATTTGATCTTCTTGTGGAAGAGGTTCTGTAAATCCTCCAGCTCTACCTCTTGGTATTATTGTTACTTGATGAACTGGGCTTACATGTTCTAATACATGCATACATATAGCATGACCAGCTTCGTGGTAAGCTGTGAGTTTTCTATCTTTTGCACTTATAACTCTTGATTTCTTAGCAACCCCTACCATAACTTTTGTTATAGCTTCTTCTATAGTTTCCATATGAATTTGTTTTTCTTTCTTTCTAGCTGTAAGTATTGCAGCTTCATTCATTATGTTTTCTATATCTGCAGGAGTAAATCCTGGAGTTCTCTTAGCTAATACATCTACTTTTACGTCTTTTGCAAGAGGTTTATTTTTTGAGTGAACTTTAAATATAGCTTCTCTACCTTTTACATCAGGCGCTCCTACTACTATCTCTCTGTCAAATCTACCTGGTCTAAGTAGCGCAGGGTCTAGTATATCTGGTCTATTTGTTGCTGCCATTATAATTATACCTTGGTTAACACCGAAACCATCCATTTCAACTAGAAGTTGGTTTAATGTTTGTTCTCTTTCATCGTGTCCACCGCCAAGGCCAGCTCCTCTTTTTCTACCAACAGCATCGATTTCATCTATGAATATTATCGCTGGAGCATTTTTCTTAGCTTGTTCAAATAAATCTCTTACCCTTGAAGCACCAACCCCAACAAACATCTCAACAAAATCAGAACCACTTATAGTGAAGAATGGAACTCCTGCTTCACCAGCAACTGCTCTTGATAAATAAGTTTTACCTGTACCAGGAGGTCCTACCATAAGTATCCCTTTAGGTATTCTTGCTCCTAATTCAATATATCTCTTTGGATTTTTAAGGAAGTCAACAACTTCGCTTAAATCTTCTTTTTCTTCTTGAAGACCTGCTACATCTTTAAATGTAACTCTAGTCTTTTCATCATCTTTATGAACTCTAGCTTTTGATTTTCCAAAGTTCATAACTTTTCCGCCTCCACCTTGAGACTGATTCATAAATAAGAACCACATTATTACCATAAAGAATATTAATAATAATGTTGGTAGCATTTGTATATACCAAGGTTCAGTTGGTTTTGGTTTACCACTAAATACTAATTTTCCTTCTTTAGATTGCTCTAATACCTCATTTGCAAACTCATCACTCATGACTTCTCTTGGCATATAAGATGTAAATTTTTCTTTTGAATCTTTTATTGTACCTTCTACTGAAGTTGAATCTACAAAACGTATTTCTGATATATTTTCTTCTGTTAAATATTTATATACTTGAGAAAAGTTTAATTCTTTTACTGTTTCTGTCGGTGTACCTGCAAATTCTACTATTGTCACGATTATAATTAAAAGTAACAAATAAAAACCTGCGCCTTTTAAGAATTTGTTCAACAGAAGCCCTCCCTTCATATGTTGTTTTATTTTAAAGCGTTTTAAAGCATACTTTCAGTACTTCTCTTGTGCTTTCGTCAACTTTAAACTTCTCACTTACTCTGTAAGTTCCTACACTTAGTACATCTTCTTCATCTACTAATATAGGTATTCTACATCTTTCTTCTTTTGGAATTTTCATATCGATAAATAAAGTTTTTAGTTTTTTATTTCCTACAGAAATATTTATCTTATCCCCTGCTTTTCTAGTTCTTACATTTAAGTCCCCCTTTATTTTGTCTGCATCAAACCATTTATTATCTTTGTTTTCTCCTTTAGTGATGTTGTATTTTTCAATACTCATTGTTTCTGTTTCTACAAGTGTTCCCAATTCTTTTATTTTTACAAATCCATTCTTAGGGACTTTGTAACAGAATTCAATTTCTTCACTAATTATTTCTTTTATAGTAATTATTATACTATTTTTCTTTCTATATACAAACAAACCTCTTGGAAGATTTAATTTTTTCCCTACTTTTTTTTCTGGTTCCAGTTCAATAATCTCCAAGATATGTTTTTGGTCTATAAAATTAGTATCTCCTAAAACATATTTAATCGCATATCTAAGAACTCTATATTTTATTGAATTATGTAAGTCTACAAATAAATCTACTGGTATTTCTATGCTTTCATCTGATATAGAACATATTTCTTCAAATTTCATAAGTGCATTTGATTCAATATAGTCACTATCTTCTTTTATGCTACTAGTCATTCTTACTATAGACTTTATTACATTTGAATTAAAGTTTTCTTGCATATATGGGATTAGTTTTAATCTAATTTTATTTCTTGTATAGATTGGATCTAGATTGGTTTGGTCTATTCTTGGATTTAGATTATATTGTTCACAGTAATCTTCAATTTCGCTTCTTTCTATGTCTAATATTGGTCTTATTATAACGTTATCTCTTATATACTCAATTCCTCTTAATCCTTGAAGACCAGTCCCTCTCATAATTCTCATAAGTATTGTTTCCGCTTGGTCATTTTCATTATGAGCTATTGCTATTTTATTAGCATGAGTTCTAGTCATGATTTCATAAAACATCTCATATCTTAATTTTCTGGCACCATCTTCAATAGATAATTTATTTTCTTTGCAGTATTTTGGAACATCAATTGATTTAACAAAATACTTTATACCCATCTCTTCACACAATTGTGTTACATATAATGCGTCTTTTTGTGCCTCAA